>DAITPI010000062.1:0-14309 GCA_036833655.1 Anaerolineales bacterium
CATTCGGCACCGCCGGGGCAGGCTTACTGTTCGGGCTGGGCGAAGCGATCAAGCAGCTGGGCTGGCGTCGCAGCAGCTATCTCATCTCGACCAAATTCTACTGGGGTCTACAGGATAATATCAACGAGCGCAACACGCTCAACCGCAAACGACTGATCGAAGGGATCGACGGCTCCCTTCAGCGCCTGCAGCTCGATTATGTAGACCTCATCTACTGCCATCGCCCGGACCGGACCACGCCTATCGAAGAGACGGTCTGGGCAATGCACAATATCATCGAGTGGGGCAAGGCGCTGTACTGGGGCACCTCAGAATGGGCGGCGGCAGAGATCGTCGCGGCGATTGAGATCGCCGAACGCCATCATTTGCACAAGCCGGTCGTCGAACAGCCCATCTACAACCTGTTCGAACGCCATCGTTTCAGCAGGGAATATGAGCGCGTCTACAAGGAGTACGGCTACGGCACCACAATCTGGAGTCCCCTTGCCTCCGGGCTATTGACGGGCAAGTATAGCAAAGGCATCCCACCGGGGAGCCGCGGCGCTCTCAAAGGCTATGACTGGTTGCACGAGGAGCTCACCGATAAAGAAAAACTGGCCAAGGTTCGGGCGCTCGAGCCCATTGCCGGGGAGCTGGGTTGCACACTTTCCCAGCTGGCGATCGCCTGGTGCCTGAAGAATCCGTTTGTAAGCACCGTCATCACCGGTGCAAGCCGCGTCGAGCAGGTGCAGGAGAATATGAAAGCCAGCGAGATCGCGCCCAAACTGACGCCGGAAATCCTGCAACAGATCGATAACATCTTTATCGGGCAGAAGGAAGAAGAGGAAGACTAGGAATGCCGTGATCGAAGATCGAGCGCTCTGCTGGGTTTGCAGCCGAGAATGCCCCGAAGAGCCCGCCAGAGCGCTGGCTAGAGCAAGACTTCGGGGCTTTTTGACATATAATGAACTGTACAAAAAGGATAAATTCACGGTTATTTGATGACATTTATCTCACCCCTTCTCACTCCAGATTAATCTCGACATGTAAAATAATCAAGCAGCATTTTTGCAATTCATCTGTAACAGTTGGCATCGGAGGTCAATGTGCGTATTAACAAGTTTGTCATTGGCGGCATCCTCATCCTGGGGGCGGTCGTCTTTTTGATTTGGACATCCACGGCAGCAAGCGCAGAATACTTCCTCACGATCGACGAGCTCAACGCAAAGGGCTCCAGTGTGGTCGACAAGAACCTGCGTGTTTCGGGCGCGGTCATCGGCGATTCGATCCAGTACGATGCCCAGAGCCTGACTCTCAGCTTCGAGGTCGCACACGTCCCGGGCGACAACCTTGCCATCGAGACCGAAGGCGGGCTTGCCGAAGCCCTTCACCAGGCAGTCCTCGATCCATCGCGTGCCCGCATGAAGGTCGTCTACGTCGGCCCCAAGCCGGACCTGCTGCGCAACGAAGCTCAGGCGATCATGACCGGTCATCTGGGCAACGACGGTGTTTTCTATGCGGAGGAGCTTCTGCTCAAATGTCCCACTCGCTACGAAGAGGCCGTGCCTGAGCAGGCCGGATAATGAGCACGAGACCCTGAAGGTCTTCCTGACCTTTAGGGTTTTTAATGAACGGACTAGCCTTACGAAGGTTTGTCGGTATGTAAGCCCTCAACCTCATACAATCTTCGCAAGGCTTCACTCAAGGAGACATCGATGATCGCGAACTTTGGGTACGGCGTTTTATTCATAACATTCCTGGTCACGCTCTACAGCGTATTCGCAGCGATTTATGGCGATCGCAAGCAGATCCCGGCCATGGTGGAAAGCGCGCGGCGCGCCATGCTGCTTACCTGGCCACTGCTCACACTCACAGCGGGTGTACTCATATATCTGTTGATCAACAATCATTACGAAGTCCAGTTCGTCTATGAAGTGACCAGCCGCTCCATGCCGACTTATCTCAAGATCACGGCGTGGTGGGGCGGGCAGGCGGGCTCGCTGCTGTTCTGGTCCTGGTTGATGTCGGCATTCGCCTCCCTGGTCACGCTGCGCAAATGGGACCGTGACCGTGAGTTCCTGCCCTGGGTGATCGTTGTGGCCTGCGTCACGATGGCATTCTTTATCGGCATGAACGTATTCTTCGAGAATCCGTTTGCACAGCTCTACCAGACTTTTGATGGCGTGGCAGCGCATACCCTGAGACCCGCGAACGCCGTTCTGTTCACCCCTGAGGATGGGCGTGGATTGAACCCGCTCCTGCGGCATCCGGGCATGGTCATCCATCCGCCGATGCTTTACCTGGGTTTCGTCTCTTTCGTGATCCCCTATGCGTTTGCAATCGCGGCGCTGATCACCGGGCGCACCGACGACCGCTGGATCCGTCTCACCCGTCGCTGGACGCTGTGGGCCTGGTTGTTCCTCTCCTTCGGTCTCGTGCTCGGCGGACGCTGGGCATACGATGTGCTCGGCTGGGGCGGCTACTGGGGCTGGGACCCGGTGGAGATCGCGGCGTTCATGCCCTGGCTGACCGGTACGGCGTTCCTCCATTCTGTCATGATCCAGGAGAAGCGCGGCATGTTGAAGCACTGGAACATGCTGCTGGTCATCTTAACCTATGACCTGGTCATCTTTGGCACCTTCCTGACGCGCTCGGGCGTTTTATCTTCCGTCCACGCGTTTGCTCAGAGCGCAATTGGACCCTTGTTCTTTGGGTTTATCGGCCTGACGCTCGTCACCTCCGTTGCGCTGCTCATCTATCGCTGGAGCAGCCTCAGATCTGAAACGGAGATGACCTCCCTGCTCTCGCGGGAAGCCTTGTTCCTGCTGAACAACCTGTTATTCATGAGCATCCTGGTCGTGTGCTTCTGGGGCGTGATCTTCCCGTTGATCTCGGAGTTGTTCACGGGCCAGAAAGTGACGGTTGGTCCCCCCTTCTATGAGCGCGCGACCGCGCCGCTCTTCGCGGCGTTGATGATGCTAATGGGCATTGCCCCGCTTTCGGCGTGGGGACATTCCACGGTCAAGACACTGGGGCGCGCGATCTGGAAACCGACGATCGCAGCCCTGATCGTCACTGCGGTGCTCTATGCGACGTACACACAAAGAGTCGGCGCGTTGATCGGCTTCTTCATTGTGTTCCTGGTCATCTTCGTGACCATTTACGAATACTGGCGTGGAGCCTATGCCCGCCAGCGCAGCCAGGGCGAGAATGTCTTCGCTGCCTTCTGGAATCTCACCGGGCGCAACCGCCGCCGTTATGGCGGATACATCATCCACATCAGCATGATGCTGATGGCGATCGGCATTCTTGGCATCGAGATCTTCCAGGTGGAGACGCAGGGGACTCTCCAGCAGGGACAGTCCATGTCGCTTGGCAACTATCAACTGACGTACAAGGAGATCGCCCAGTGGGACGATTTGCCCAGCGGTGTGAACTACCGCAGGGCGGTGCTGGATGTCTACGAGGGCGGCAAGTACCTGGGTCAGCTTGCCCCACGGATCGACTACTACTATGACTCGCAGCAGAACATGACCATCCCCGGACAGCGCTCGACGCTCAGGGATGATCTCTACGTGCTGCTGGTGGACTGGGAGCCAGCAACCGCGACGGGCGCGACGTTCAAAGTTTTCGTCAACCCCCTGGTCAACTGGCTTTGGCTGGGAAGCTTCCTGTTCCTGGCTGGCGTGATCATCGCTGCCTGGCCCGAAAGAGACGTAGAACGCGTCACCGTAAAAGCACGCGCCCGTGTTCGGCAGCCCAGCGCCGCTGATTAGCAGGAAGTAGTCCAGAAATCATGTATAAACCAAAGTACCTGCGGATTACGAATTACGCCTTACTACTGGCAATTCTTGCTGCTTTTGCCATGGCTCTCTATCCCCAGATTGCTTCTGCCCAGGGTCCAACCCCCACAGACGACGAAGTGAATCGGGTTGCGAAGAAGTTGTATTGTCCTGTTTGCGAAAGTACACCGCTGGATGTTTGTCCCACAGAGGCCTGCCGCCAGTGGCGCGACTTGATCCGCACGATGCTGGCCGAGGGCAAGAGCGAGAAAGAGATCCAACAGTACTTCGTTACCCAGTATGGCGCACGTGTTCTGGCGGAACCGCCGAACCGGCTGGTGACCTATCTCGTCCCTGCAGCCGCCATATTGCTGGGCGCGTTCATGCTCTTCCGGGGCTTTCAGATGTGGATGAAGCCAGCAACACTCAAGGCGAGCACCGTGCCCGGGGAGCCCGAGGCGAAGCCCGCACAGGATCCGTACGTTGCCCGGCTGGAAGAAGAATTAAAGAAACGAAAATAACTCCCTCACTCCTGTCCTCTCCCGACGGGCGAGGACGTCAAGAAGAGAATGCCATGACAGAATCATCCATCCCTGCCCCGCGCCGCGGTGTGCCGATCTGGGCACAAATCATCATCTGGGCCTTTCTCGTGGGCCTGCTGGCAATTGTCGCAGTTGGGCTCCGGCGCGCACAGCAGGGCACCGTCCAGCCCGGCCAGACGATCGAGAATTTTACGTTGCCACTCTATACCGGTTATGACATGGGTGGTAAGAGCCAAGTCCAGCTGAGCGACCTGCGCGGCAAAGTCGTCGTGCTCAATTTCTGGGCGTCCTGGTGCAAGCCCTGCGAGCAGGAAGCTGCCGAGCTCCAGCAAGCCTGGACCGAGTATGAGCCCACCGGGCAGGTTGTCTTCATAGGCGTGGACTACGTCGATACGGAACCCGAAGCACGCGTCTATCTCAAAAAGTTCGGCATCACGTTTGCCAACGGACCTGACCTGGCGACGCGTATCTCGCAATACTTCCGCATCAAGGGCGTCCCCGAAACGTACTTTATCGACCAGGACGGCGTGCTGCGCTACGTGCAAGTCGGTCCTTTCACCTCGATTGACCAGATCCGGGCGCAGATCGACCCATTGCTGGACAACCAATAAGCGAGGGATCGATGGAACTCACCGCAATTTTCTTCTCACTCGCTGTTCTGATCCTGGTTGGTGTGTATCTCTATGCGCCTTTTATGGAACGCCGGGCTCGCCGCGTGACCCAGGAAGAGCATGAGCTCTCGGCTCTGATGGCGGAGCGCGACCGGGTCATTAACTCGCTGCAGGAGCTAGACTTCGATTTCAACCTTGGCAAGATCCCCGAAGAGGATTATCCAGCCCAGCGCGCGAGCCTGCTGCAAAGAGGGGCTGAGATCCTCAAGCAGATCGATGCCCTTGCCCCCCAGCCTGCCTCCGCACAGGACACGGAAGCCCGTCTGGAGCGGGCGATCGCTGCCCGCCGCGCCGATGCCTCGCTTGCACGCGTCGAGGTCTCTGACGATGATCTCGAAGCGATGATCGCTTCCCGCCGCAAGGGCCGCACGAATAAGTCGGCTGGCTTCTGCCCCAGGTGCGGCAAGCCTGTCATGGTCACCGATCGCTTTTGTCCATCCTGTGGAAAATCTCTCGCCTAATTTCGTCGTTGCGGGCACAAATTGCTGCGTGGCTACGCTTCGACCTCGCCTCCAGCTCCGCTCAGCGCGGATGCTCAGCGCAATGACACAAGAGGAACTTTAATGAAATTCCGTTTTGCCATCATCGCCGTTCTGATGCTCCTGCTTGCGGCATGCAACTTCACGCTGGCGGAAGATGTGACACCGCCGCCGAACTACGTGCCGCCGACGCCCGCGCCCACCCTGGGTCCGCTCTTTCCGGCGCAGGCCCCCAGCACACAAAATGGTGCGGCGATCTTCGCTGAGAAGTGTGCCGCCTGTCACGGCACAACCGGTCTGGGAGACGGCGCCCAGGGCATCCAGTTGGGCGTGACTGTCCCGGCATTTGGCTTGCCGGAGATCGCCCGACCGGCGTCGCCGGCGCAGTGGTACACGGTCGTCACGCGCGGCAACATGGAGCGCTTCATGCCGCCCTTCGCCAGCCTGAACGATCAGCAACGCTGGGATGTGGTGGCGTACGCGCTGACATTGCACACCACCGAGGAAGAGATCGCCAGAGGCAAAGAGCTCTTTGAAGCAAACTGTGAGAATTGCTCGACCGATTTCTTTACCGATCCATCGAAGATGTCAGCGCTGAGCGAGGTAGATCTGGCGCGCATCGTCAAGCAGGGCAACGACGCAGTCGCCGCCTTCGGCGCAAGTCTGAGCGATGACGATGTCTGGGCAGTTGCGGCGTATCTGCGGACTCTCTCTTTCGATACGGCCCCGATCGCCGCGGCGCCGGCAGCCACATCCACGCCGGAAACGGCTGCCACCACAGAAGGGGGAACACCCGCCGGGGAGGGAACGCCGGTAGGGACAGAACAGGCAGCAGCCACGAGCGAGGCGACCGCCGTCGCCAGGGCTGGTTTCGGAACGGTGAGCGGCTCAGTCGAGAATCAAACTGGTGAGGCGCTGCCGTCTGGGGTGAAAGTCACCCTGCGCGGCTACGACCACGGCGCGGACCCCAGCGCGGGTCCCCAGGAGGTATTCTCCCAGGAGGGCACGGTGGATCCGGAGAATGGGGCGTTCGTATTCGAGAATGTCGAGATCCCTCTGAATCGTATCTTCATCGCCGAGCTGACCTTCGAAGGCATGGACATGAAATCGGGCTTTGCGGTGGTGAAGGAAGGGGATGCCAGCCTCAGCCTGCCACCGATCAAGCTCTACAACAAGACCGAGGATACGTCCAAGCTGGTCATGGATGAGGCGCGGATCTTTTTCGAATATGGCACGGATTCCGTCCAGGTGTTCAACGTCTATTCGTTCCGCAATCCGAGCGAGGAGATGGTCGTGGTCAAGCTGGATAAAAATGGCGAGGTTCCCTTCCTCAAATCGCCGGCAGGCTCCAGCGGCTTTGGCTATGAACCGATGCAGGATACCGAGCCGTTCGTACAAACGGAGGGCGGCTTTGCCATTCCACCCAGCGAGAACGCCTACGGCCTGGTCGCCTTTGCTTCCGTGCCCAAGGTGGAGAAATTTGACTTCTCGCAGGAATTCGTGCTGCCTGCCACGACGGTCACCGTCTTTGTGCCCGAAGGTGTAAAGATCGAAACCGATACATCCACAGATCTCGGCGTACAGGCCATTCAGGATTTCAATTTCCAGATCTATGAGCTGGGCAGTGTGAGCGCCGGAGAAACCTTGAAGCTGGCAGTTTCGGGCACGCCCAAGGTAACGACAGATACGGCGGGCACTTCCACTGCGACTAGCACCAACCAGAATCTCCTGATCGGAGCCGGCGCCCTGGGCATTGCCCTCATCCTGGCTGGCGCGTGGATGTACCTGCGTGACCGCAGGCGGGCCGACGAGGAGACTGGCGAGGCGGCTGAGGAGTTCGAGTCGTCGGAAGATGTTCTCGACGCGATCATTGCGCTGGATGACCTGCACCGCGCCAAGAAAATCTCCGATGAGGCGTATCAAAAGCGCCGCGCGGAATTGAAGGAAACCCTGAAGGAAAAGATGTGACCCGTCCGCGCTGAGCGGAGGGTTGAGACGCCTGCTGTCGAAGCTCGCAGTCGAAGCGCCATCGAATCAACCATGATTACCGTCAAAAAGCTCGTCAAACGATTCGGGTTAAAGACCGTCCTGCGCGGACTGGACTTTGAGGTCCAGCCGGGCGAGTTCGTGGCATTGCTGGGACCCAACGGCGCCGGGAAGACCACCTTCCTGCGCATCCTTGCCTCGCTCTCGCGCCCGTCTCTGGGAGACGTCAAGATTGCCGGATATCATCTTCCGCACCAGGCTGCGCAGGTGCGGGCGCGCCTGGGTGTTGTCTCGCACCTGCCTCTGCTCTACGGCGATCTCACTGCCGACGAGAATCTCAGTTTCTACGCCCGCATGTACAACATTCCCAAGTACCAGGTACGCATTAGCGAGGTCCTGGAGATGGTCGGGCTGGAAGCTCGTCGCCGCGATCTGGTAAGAACCTTTTCACGCGGCATGCAGCAGCGCCTTGCCATTGGGCGGGCCGTCCTGCATGACCCGGACGTGGTACTCTTCGACGAGCCGTATACCGGGCTGGACCAGGATGCCTCTGTCATGCTGGACGAAGTGCTCAAAACCGTTGCCGCCAAAGGACGGACGGTCGTCATGACCTCTCATGACCTGGCGCGCGCGGAAGATCTGGCGACCCGTTTCGACATCCTGTCGCGGGGGGTCATCGCTGCCTCGGCCTCGCGCAAAGATCTGAAGAAGACAAACCTGCTGGCGTTCTACAGGCAGGCACTGGCGGGTTAAGATGGTCGATAAAGCTACCGACATGTCCTCGATCAGGATTGAGCGCACGCTTCCCAGGGGAAGCTTTATCAGAGCGGTCAGTGCCGTGGTCTGGAAGGACCTGCGCGCTGAATTCCGCTCGCGTGAGCTCTTCTCCGCCATGCTCGTCTTTTCCCTGCTGATAATCCTGATCTTCAACTTCGCGCTGGAGCTGGATGTCAAGACCCGGCAATCGGTGACCGCCGGGGTGCTGTGGTCCACGTTCGCGTTTGCCGGGACGTTGGGGCTCAACCGCTCGATGGCGATCGAAAAGGACCGCGGCTGCCTGGACGGGCTCCTGCTTGCGCCGGTGGACCGTTCTGCGATCTACTTTGGCAAAGTCATCAGCAACCTGGTGTTCATGCTGATCGTGGAGGTGATTGTCCTGCCGGTGTACAGCGTACTGTATAGCGTAAACCTTTTCCAGCCGGGCTTGCTACTGGTCATTTTGCTGGGCTCGATCGGCTATGTGGGCGTGGGGACGCTGCTCTCTGCGATGTCGGTGCAGACGCGCACGCGCGATATCCTGCTGCCCATCTTGCTGTTCCCGGTCGTCATCCCGGTCCTGCTGGCAGCTGTCAAAGCGAGCAGCGGATTCCTGACCGGCGCCGAGTGGGCCGAGGTCCTGTTGCCGATCAATCTCTTGATCGCCTACGACATTATCTTCATCGCAGTAGCCTTTATGGTGTTTGATAATGTAGTCGAAGAATAAATACTGAGACAAGATGATCAGAGAGCAGATGATTGGAGACCGAATGACCAGAGACTCGTTCAACCTATCAAGCAATCCCCAATCTCCAATCTCTAATCTCTAATCTCTAATCTCTGATTTCTAATCTCTACTCTCTTAATTTGGAGGAGCACCCATGCAAGCCAAACCCTTAACGCTAAGAATCCTTGACATCGTTTCCATCGTCCTGCTGGCTATTGCGACATATCTTGCGCTCGTTTTTGCACCGACCGAGCTTGTGATGGGCGATGTCCAGCGTGTGTTTTACTTCCATATTGGCACAGCCTGGACAGCCCTGCTGGGCTTCATCCTGGCAGCCGTGTTCAGTGTGGCATACCTGGTCACGAAAGACCTGAAGTGGGACCGCCTGCAGGTTGCATCGATCGAGGTCAGCCTGGTCTTCTTCCTGATCACGATCGTGCTCGGCTCCATCTGGGCGAGACCCGCCTGGAATACCTGGTGGACGTGGGATCCACGTCTCACGACCGCCGCGGTCACAGAGTTGATCTACGTGGCCTACTTCATGCTGCGCCAGGGCATTGACGACCCCGACAAGCGCGCCCGCTTCGGCGCGGTCTACGCCCTGGTCGGCGGCTTGAGCGCGCCGATCACTTTCTTTGCGATCCGCCTGTTCCGCACCATCCATCCGGTAGTCATCGGCGGGACGAACCCCGAAGCCGACGGCGGCTTCAGCATGACCCCGGATATGCGCGTGGCGTTCTTCTTTGCGCTGTTCGCATTCACCGTGATCTTTGTGGATCTTTTCTGGAACCGTATCCGGCTCGGCGATCTTCAGGACAAGGTCGAGCAGTTGAAACTTAAACTTAGCATGTAAAGGTAAAACGACATGTTTTTTCAAGAAGCTACCCCCGACACCTCCGGTTACATGATCGCCGGATACGTGATCACGTTCGTTGTGATGGCGCTCTATGTGGCGAGCATTTATCTCCGCAGCCGCAATCTCAACCAGGATATGGACACGCTCCACGAGCTGGAGGAGACCGCACCGCCGGTGCAGACAAAAGCCCCCAGCCAGGCGCGCAGGAACTCGTCCAGGCCGGAATCCAACAAATCTGCAAAACCTGTAACCAAAAAAGCACGCAGAAAATAGCCCCATTCAAAAAGAGTCCGCTATAATGGAAGCGGACTTTTCTTTTTATGGCATTCCCCAGGGAGCCTCGGGCTGGGTGGGCGAACCAGCTTTTAACGCTGAGCCTGCTTCTGGCATTCGCCGGAACCGTGTTCGCGTCTGCGCCGCGGGCAGCCGCGGCGCCGCTGTATGACCCGCCCGGACCAGACCGCTATGCCGTCACCGTCGTGGACTACACCAAGTATTTCTGGTGGATGTTCTATATAGGGGAAGACGATGTCGAGTGCGAGGTTGTCGTCGACCATGAGGGACTGCCGACACCTGGCGATGTGTATGTGGATTGCGGGGAGGATCTCTACGAAAAATGGCTCAAACAAAAGCCCTGCACCGAGGTCGATGTTCGACGCTGCCAGGGACTTTACTTTCAGCTGGTAGATACAGAACCTGCACAAAAAGAAGTCTCCACGCTGTTGCCCCCGCCTACGGTCCAGGTCACGCTGGAGAACTGCAACCCGGTCTATTCCTCCTCCACGAGCATCTGTGACTCGCCTCCGATTCTCGTCTTGACCGGCATCGAGCCGCTACCCGATCATACGATCACCAGCATCGAAGGGCTGTATGAGGGCCAGCCATTTATCTGCGACGCCCTCTGCCGCCTGCAGCTGCCTGTGACCGATGAAGATGGCTATACCATCGAATTCTGGGCAAATTCCAGTTATGGGGACAGCAGCGAAATGTTCAATGCCCTGGTGCGCGTGGCAGAGACCAGCGCAGGTGACCCGGACCGTTCGTACTGGTATGCGGATGTGTTGAGCAGTCAGTGGATAGGCGTCCCGATCGCCAGCTGCGTGCAGACCTGGGGGGCGCTGCCACCGATCGGCGGTCCACCGAAGTGGCTGAGCACTCCCCCGTTGAGCGATGATCTGGGCACGGACATTCCCTACAATTATCTCGCCTCGCAGCTGATCCGCGCCGGCGCGGTGGACGTCAGCTCGTGCCTCGATGGAGGCTTGCTGCCCGATGGAGGCGCCTCGACCTGCGGTATGGAGGTAGCGCGCGATGCCGTCAATGCCTGGCAAAATCAGTTTGACGGCATCATCCTGGGGATCGCCAAGGATACAGGCGTCCCGGCGTACCTGCTGAAGAACATGTTCGCCATCGAGAGCCAGTTCTGGCCCGGTCGAAGCCTGCGCTATGACATCGGCCTGGGACAGCTGACCGATAAGGGCGCAGATACCGCCCTGCTCTGGAACCCGCCGTTCTTCTCGCAGTTCTGTCCCCTGGTGATGGACGCAGCCGAGTGCCGCAAAGGCTACCTCAACTTGACCGACGACCAGCAGGAATATGTGCGGCTGGCACTGATCGATTCGGTCAACGCAACCTGTGAGACCTGCCCTCTGAGCATCAATCTGGAACGTGCCAACTTCAGCATCGGCGTCTTTGCGCATGCGCTACTGGCTAACTGCGAGCAAGCCGGCCAGCTGGTGGAGAATGTCACCGGCGGCGCGGCAGGGAATGCGGCCTCCTACGAAGACCTCTGGAAGTTCACGCTGATCAACTACAACGCGGGCCCCGGCTGCCTGGGCAATGCGCTGGACGCCACGGATGGCGAAGACCAGGTGTTGAACTGGGAAAACGTCTCCTCCCACCTGGAGCCAGCCTGCCAGGGCGCGATCAATTATGTGAACAGTATCAGCCAGTGAGGCGGAAGAACGTCATGAGTTGACAGGAGCGGAGGCATATCCTCCGCTCTTCTGTTCTGTGCTAAACTTCAAGTACCCCTCCCGCCGCTGAGCGGCACCCTCCCCAAATCCCGCGTGGGCTCCGCGCAACAGTGGCAGCCTCCGAAGGAGGCGAGACTTGGGAAAGGCTGGGGTGGGGCCCGGAGGAACTGTGCTCACAGTCGTCGAAAAAATCCTCTTTGCACTTGCAGTTGTCGCCTCTCTCTACTTCACCTATCGCGGTGTTCGACGTATTATTGCTCATATCTCCAGCGGGCAGGGCAAGCCCGATTGGAGTCTGATCTGGAAGCGCATCGGCGATCTGATCGTCAAGGTAGGGTTATTCCAACCGGTCTTCCGCCTGCGACTGGGACCAAGCATTTTGCACGGACTCATTGGTTGGGGCTTTCTGACCTTTTTGCTCATCAACCTTGCGGACCTGATCTACGCCTATACCGGGTTCAAGCTGCTGGAAAACACGGGCGCGTTCGGCGACGTCTACCGCTTGTTGGCGGACATCCTGGGCGCGGCTCTCATCCTCGGGATCGTCGGTCTGGCGATCCGTCGTTTCCTCTTGCGTCCGCGGAACCTGACCACCCGCGAATCGACTCTGCTCCATCCCAAAGCGCGTTTCGGCATCATGCGCGATTCCGCCATCGTGGCGTCCTTTATCTTTATCCACAACTCTGCGCGGCTGCTGGGCGAATCGTTCTTCGTGGCGCATGCCGGAGGATCCGATCGCTGGCAACCGGTCATTTCGGCGGTGGCAAGCGTTTGGTCCGGTGTCGACCCTAACACACTCCTCCTCGGCGAGCGGTTGATGTTCTGGATCTCCATCGGCGCGGTGGTGGCGTTCCTGCCGTATTTCCCATATTCGAAACACATCCATCTGTTCTTCGCCCCGATCAATTTTGCGCTGAAGCCCGAGCGACGGTCCATCGGCGAGCTGAACTACATCAACCTCGACGATCAGTCCATCGAGCAGTTTGGCGCGGCGACGATGAAGGACCTGGGCTGGGAACAGATCATGGACGCGTATGCCTGCATCATGTGTTTCCGCTGCCAGGAGCTGTGCCCGGCCTATGCAACGGGGAAAGTGCTCTCCCCCGCTGCCCTCGAGATCAACAAGCGCTATCACCTCAATTATGGCGGGAGCCTGGAGGTGCCAATGCTGGACTTGATCTCAGAGGAAGCCGTCTGGGCGTGCACCTCCTGCGGGCAATGCGTGGATATCTGCCCTGTCGGCAACGAACCGATGCGCGACATTCTCCACATCCGCCGCAACCTGACCATGATGGAGAGCCGGTTCCCGAAGCAGTTGGAGAATGCCTTCAAGGGCATGGAGCGCAATGCCAACCCCTGGAATGTATCCCAGGCGGACCGTATGAAGTGGGCGCAGGGCTTGAACGTGCCGACGATCGAGCAAAACCCGGAGCCGGAGATCCTGTGGTGGGTGGGCTGTGCTCCTGCCACCGACTCACGCGCCCAGAAGACCGCGCAAGCTTTCGCGCAGATCCTGAACGCAGCAGGCGTCAATTACGCAGTCCTCGGACAGAACGAGCAGTGCACAGGCGACTCCGCCCGCCGCGCCGGACGGGAAGATATCTTCTTCGGGCTGGCTTCGGCAAACGTGGAGATCCTGAACGAAGTCCATCCGAAGCGGATCGTGACTACCTGTCCACATTGTCTGCACACGATCAAGAACGAGTATCCAGCCTTCGGTGGCAACTATACCGTGATCCATCATACCCAGGTCATCAACGAGCTGGTCGGGGCAGGCAAGATCCGTCTCGAAGCCAGCAAGGACCAGTATACGGTCACATTCCATGATCCGTGCTATCTCGGCAGGCAGAATGGGATCTTAGAGGCGCCGCGTGAGGCATTGAATTCGACCGGCGTTACGACGATCGAGATGCCACGCAATGGGTCCAAATCCTTCTGCTGCGGAGCAGGCGGCGCGCAGATGTGGAAGGAAGAGGAGCCCGGAGATATGCGCGTCAACGAAGCGCGCTTCAAAGAAGCCAAAGAGACCGGCGCGAGCACCCTGGCAGTCGGCTGCCCGTTCTGCATGACGATGCTAACCGATGCCTCGCGGGCAGAAGGCGGCTCGGTGCAGGTAAGGGATGTCGCGGAGCTGGTCGCGGAGCGGATGAAGAAAGAGGTATAAAATGGTGGACTTGACCTCCAGTTTTGGACGTGCTGTGGAGGAGCACCTCGAGAAGGAGTATGTAATCTGGCTGACCACGGTTGACTCCCATTTCACGCCTCAGCCTAGACCGGTCTGGTTTATCTGGCAGGATGGCTCCTTCTTGATCTTCAGCCAGGCAAGAGCACACAAGGTAAAACATATCCGGCAGCATCCGAAGGTCGCGCTGCATTTCAACACCGATGAAACCGGCGATAAGCATGTGATCGTTTTTACGGGGGAGGCCTCGGTCGATCCGGATCATCTGCCTGCACACCAGGTCCTCGCCTACTTCAACAAATATAAGGAGGGCATTGCAGGGCTGGAGATGACCCCGGAGGAGTTCAGCCGCGAGTATTCCACCGCGATCAAA
>DAITPI010000063.1:0-14268 GCA_036833655.1 Anaerolineales bacterium
CTTTCGGCACATGGCCCTCAACCATGCCTGTCTGCCAGTTCCAGCACCAGCGCTCGAGCACGGCGTATTATAATCTGCTTGCCTTGCTTGTCAAGCAAAACCCTAGCAAAACCGTAGTAACGACGTACCCATCGGGCACTGCACGGCGTCGTTATGAGCTTATCGAGGAGACATCATGACCAGAATTGTCCTGGATGCCATGGGGAGTGACAACTATCCGACTCCAGATGTGGAAGGCGCCGTCATGGCGGCACGTGAGTATGGTGTGGAGATCATCCTTGTGGGAGACTCGGCAAAAATCCAGCCGGTGCTAAATGCTGCCGGCGGAGCGAGCCTTCCCATCCGGGTCGTCCATGCACCCGAAATGCTGACTATGCACGACAAGGGCGAAGATCTCGTCATGAAAGCCCGTCACAACGAGGCGCAAAACTCGATGGCGGTCGGGCTGGACCTGGTCAAAAAGGGCGAAGCGGATGCGTTCGTCACCGCCGGAAACACTGGCGCGGCGATGGTCACGTCCCTGTTCAGGCTGGGGAGAATCCGCGGTGTGGACCGTCCGGCGCTTGTCGGACCGTTTCCCACGGCGACAGGCAAGTGTCTGGTGCTCGATATCGGCGCCAACCCGAATTGCGAGCCACTCAACCTCCAGCAGTTTGGCATCATGGGGAGTGTTTATGCGGAGCGAGTGCGCAAGATCAAGAATCCCAGGATTGGTCTGATCTCCAATGGAGAAGAGGCCGGCAAAGGCAGCGAGCTCGTCAAGGAGGCCTATCCACTGCTCGAAAAAGCAAAAATCAATTTTGTTGGAAACGTCGAGGGCAAAGAGATCTTCAGTGGCCATGTCGATGTGGCGGTCACAGATGGCTTTACCGGCAATGTCTTTCTGAAAGGTACAGAGGCGGTAGCAAAGCTGCTGATCGAGAAGATTCGCGAGACGATCAAAGGCGGCAATCTACCGACCAAGCTGGGAGGGGCGCTGGTGCGACCGGCGCTTGGCTCCATCCGCAAGATGCTCGACCCCTCGGAAGAGGGCGCTGCGCCGCTCCTGGGCGTCAACGGGCTCGTGTTCATCGGTCACGGTCGCTCGGATGCGCTTGCAATGAAGAGTGCTGTCCGTGTCGCCAAGGGCGCTGTGGAAGCAAACGTGCTCGACGCCATGAAATCGGCGATCGAGGAGAGCTTGAAGAAATAGAGATTCCTTCGCGCCGAGCGCAGTGACGACCGGAGCGATCGCCGAAGGGAAGGAACGCAGTCGAAGCGCGTTTATCTAGAATACTTGCCCTTCGCCTGCACTCCCTGCAAGCGCTCGTTCCGCTCAGGGCGACAAGAGTACACATGAAAATCATCAAAAACGAAACACTTATCAAACGCAATGCAAGGATCGGCAGCTGGACCAGCCTGGTCGCTCTGGCGGTACTGGGATTGGGCATGTACATCTCGGTCAAGCGGACGGACCTGTTCCTCTACTCCCTGCTTGCCCTGCTTCTCGGATTCACCCTGACCCAGATCGGCATGTACATGGGCAACAAGTTCGGCCGGTCCCCGCGCCCGGATGAAAAACTGGATACAGGCTTGAAGGGCCTGCAAAATGAGTTCGTGATGTATCACTACACCACGCCAGCCTCGCATTTGCTGGTGGGACCCGCCGGTGTCTGGGTGATCAAGCCCTACCACCAGCGCGGGCAGGCCACCTACTCGAAGAATCGCTGGCGGATGAGCGGCGGAGGCTTCCTGCAATCCTATATGCGGGTCTTCGGGCAGGAGAGCCTGGGTCGCCCGGACGTCGAGATCGACAACGAAATCCGGTCGCTCCGAAAACATCTTGCGAAGCAAATGGATGAATCGGAAATCCCGGAGATTAACCCGCTGATGGTCTTCACGGATGATAATGTGGAAATCGATGCAGAGGACGCGCCCCTGCCCGCGGTGAAATTGAAGCAGCTGAAGGAATTCATCCGCCAGAGGGCGAAAGAGAAGAAAGTCCCCGCCGAAATGCTCAGCAAACTGAAGTCTGTTCTGGAATGAAAAGCAGCCAGGGCAGCCGGGATATCCCGGGATGAATAGCTCCGTGGCCTCGAAACCAGCCGCCCGGCTGAAGCTCGGAGATATGGTGATCCCGACTCTTGTCTCCATTCTGGGCACGCTCATTGCCCTGTTTCCGAGCAACCCTGTCAACATGACCCTGCCGTCGCGCGACTCGGGCGTGTTCCTATACGTCGGTTGGAGATTCCTGAACGGCGATGTCCCCTACCGGGACGTGTGGGACCATAAGCCGCCCCTGATCTACTTCGTGGATGCCCTGGGATTGATCCTGACGCCGGATAACCTGTGGGGTATCTGGATCCTCCGGTTCATCTTTATATTTTTTACTCTCTTGCTCGTTTACAGATTGCTGGACCGTGAGTTTGGACTCTTCCCTGCCCTGGCAGGCACAATCGTGCTGACCTCCGGGCTGTTGACCATCCTCGAGAAGGGCAATGTCACTGAGGAATATGCGCTGGTGTTTCAGGCGCTCTGCTTCTGGCTGTTCCTCAGCGCCTGGAAGAGGGGCCTCCCACTCCGAGCATCGTTTTGGATCGGGCTAATCGGCGGCATCGCCTTCAACTTCAAGCAGACGACCATCGGTATCTGGATCACGTACGGTCTGTTCCTGGTAGTGGCTCGAGTCATGCAAAGGCGGTCGCCCCTCCAGGATTTGATCCTCCTGCTGGCAGGCTGGTCGATCCCCTCGCTCGCCTTCGTGCTCTATTTCGCGAGCCAGGGTGCGCTGTCCGATTACTGGGAACAGGCGTTCCTCTACAACTTCATCTACATTGGTAAACACGAAGGGATCCGCAGGCTGATCCCGGTATTTATCAAGGGGTTTGCCTATCTGAGCAATGGCTGGGTGTTATATCTGGCCATCCTTGGCTGGCTGGCAGGTGCCGGCTATGTGCTGCTGAAACGAAGAAGCTTTCGGGAGATCCATCCTTTAATTCCGATCGCCCTCGTGAATCTGCCCATCGAAGTGCTGCTCATCACGGTGTCCGGACGTTCCATCTTGCACTATTATCTGACCCCCTTGCCTGTGATGGGAATTTTGGCAGGTGTCCTGGTCTATACAGTACCGCTCTTGCTAGACAGGCTCTTCGCCTCCACTGCGCAAAGCTGGGCAAGGTGGGCGGCTGGAATTGTGTTACTCGTAATCGTGCTTGGACAATACGGACAGATCCAGTACTATCCTGAATACGTTCGCATCCTGGGGGACAACGATTATGCTCCCGTGATCGATTATGTGGCAAAGAATACGAACGAAGGGGATAAGGTATTGTTGATCGGCGCGGAGAGCGTTGTTAATTTCCTGACGCGGCGCGAAGCGCCAACCCGTTACGTGTACCAGTACCCCCTGGCGCTGCTCGGGCGCCGTCCAATGTTCGAAGAATATTTCAATCAGATCCTGGCAGCGAAACCGGCGTTGATCATCGATACCCGGGGGCGGTCCCGCCTGGACGAGAAGCTCTATACACCCCTACAAAAGCGCTCGCAGATCGTGCGGGAGGGCGTGCGTTACCTGGGCGCGAACTACGGACAGGTGGCGCAGTTCGGCGATTGGTCGGTGTATCGGTACACGGGTGAATAGCGCGGCCCTGAGCGGCGCGGTGAGCGGTCCTAAATATGATACACTTGTTCTACTTCTGCAACTCCAACAGGAAACTTTATCTGAAAAGAGAATGGCTCTGAGCATAGTACGCTCGGCGAAGTATACGTATTATGGAATCGATTGTTGCTATAGATATTGAGACCACGGGGCTGAACGAGGACCGCGACGCCATCATCGAGATCGGGGCTGTCAAGTTCAAGGGGCGCCGCGTCGAGGACGAGTGGTCGACCCTCATTAATCCCAACAAGCATATCCCTGAATTCATCTCGGCCCTGACCGGGATCAGCGACGCGGAAGTGCGTAATGCGCCGCGCTTCCGGGATGTGGTTGTAGATCTCGAGCGCTTTGTTGGCGATGCGCCCATCATTGGGCACAACGTCCGCTTCGATTTGAGCTTCTTACAAAAGGCAGGACTTTTCCCGTATAACGTCGTGATCGATACGTACGAGCTGGCATCGGTGCTGATGCCGACCGCCAGTCGCTATAACCTAGGGGCGCTCGGCAAACAATTGGGGATCCTGCTGCCAGCTACGCATCGCGCCCTTGACGATGCCCGAGTCACGATGGCGGCGTTCAACCGGCTCTTCGAGATCGCGCGCGAGCTGCCTCTCGAAGTGATCGCGGAGATCGTCCGCTTGAGCGAGCCTATCGAGTGGGATGCCGCCTGGTTATTCCAGCAGGTGCTGGCCAGCCGCGCCCGGGAGGGCATCCAGCCGAAGAAGGTCAGAAAACCGAATGCAAAACCGGACACCTTAGCGTGGTTCGATGAGACCAAGCATCCGCCGCTCGAAAACCCGGAGCGTCTGGTCCCGTTGAATGTCGACGAGGTGGCATCGGTCCTCGAGTACGGTGGACCCTTCTCCCGCTACTTCCAGTCGTTTGAGCAACGCCCGGAACAGGTGGACATGCTCCGGGCAGTGACCAACGCGCTTTCCTATGGGAATCATTTGATGGTCGAAGCCGGGACCGGCGTCGGGAAGAGCTTTGCTTACCTTGTCCCCGCGGCGTTGTTTGCCCTGCAGAACAACACCCGCGTGGTCATTTCGACCAACACGATCAACCTGCAGGACCAGCTCATCCAACGCGACCTTCCCAATCTATGTCAGGCGCTCGATCTGGACTTTCGTTATTCCGTCCTGAAAGGTCGCTCGAATTATCTTTGCCCGCGCCGCCTGGAGAATCTGCGCCACTTCGGTCCGCGCACCGCGGATGAGATGCGCGTGCTGGCAAAAGTGATGGTCTGGCAGCTGGACAACCAGAGTGGCGATCGCAGCGAGCTTAATCTCACCGGTCCGGCGGAGCGCGAGGTCTGGGTCCGCGTCTCGGCGGAGGATGATGCCTGCACCACCGAGACGTGCATCACGCGTATGAACGGGACCTGTCCATTCCACCGCGCCAAGACGATGTCCCAGGCGGCGCATGTGCTCGTGGTGAACCACGCGCTGCTCCTGTCCGATGTTGCCACGGGCAGTAAGGTCCTGCCTGAATATTCGCATGTCATTATCGACGAAGGTCATCATCTCGAGAGCGCTACGACGAACGCGTTGTCGTTCAAGCTCAGTCAATTCGAACTTGAGCGTATGATGAAGGAGGTCGGTGGAACGAATGCGGGCGTGCTCGGCCGCTTGCTGACCGAGGTGCGGGAAACGCTCCGGCCTGCAGACTTTGGCTTGCTGCAGCAGCGGGTCAGCCGGGCAACGGACATGGCGTTCCGCATCGAGCAGATGAGCCGCTCGTTTTTCAAGATCGTCAATGAGTTCGCCCAGCTCCAGCGCGAGGGCCAGCCGCAGTCCAGCTATTCCTGGCAAATGCGCGTGCTCCCCGCGACCCGGACCCTGCCCGGATGGGATGAAGTGGAGATCGCCTGGGATTCGACCAGTGAGACAATGCGCATGCTGTTGGTTGCCCTGGAAGAGATTTATCGGGCGGCCGCCGATTTGTATAGCGAAGGCTTTGAAGAACTTCAGGATGTGATATCCGACATCAGCACGGTCGCCCGCCGCATCACGGAGGCAGAGGCGAACATCACCGGCATGATCGGCAAACCCGCGAATGGCATGGTGTACTGGATTGAGGTCCAACCGAACAACAACAAGCTCTCGTTGAACGCCGCGCCTCTGAGCGTGGCGCCCCTGGTGGAAAAGTATCTCTGGCATGAGAAGCGCTCGGTCATCCTCACCTCTGCCACGCTTACGGCGCATGGCGAATTCCAATATCTGCGCAATACCCTCGGCGCGGATGAGGCGGATGAGATGCAGCTCGGCTCGCCGTATGATTACGAGAGTGCAGCTCTGCTCTATATTGCGGAGGATATCCCCGAGCCGAATGTCAACGGCTACCAGCAAATGCTCGACCGCGCCCTCATCGCCACCGCCAAAGCTACGGGCGGGCGGATGCTCGTGCTGTTTACCTCGTATGCAGCCCTGAAAAAGACGGCGCAGGGCATCACGGGTCCCCTGGCGCGTGAGGAGATTTTCGTCTACGAGCAGGGCGATGGCGCATCGCCGAACGCATTGCTGGAATCGTTCAAGGCAACCGACCGCGCGGTCCTGCTCGGCACGCGCTCTTTCTGGGAGGGCGTGGATGTACCCGGGGATCAATTGTCGATTGTCGTGTTGACAAAACTGCCCTTTGACGTTCCCACCGATCCACTGATTGCGGCGCGCTCCGAAATGTACGAAGACTCGTTCCAGCAATATTACCTGCCCGAAGCCATTCTCAAGTTCCGTCAGGGATTCGGGCGCCTGATCCGGACGGCCTCCGATCGAGGCATCGTCGCCATCCTGGATCGCCGCGTCCTGACAAAGCAGTATGGCCGGCTGTTCATCGAATCGCTGCCACGTTGCACCGCCCGCAAGGGACCCGCCATGAGCCTGGCGCGAGAAGCTGCAAGATGGCTGGGGTTGTAGAACCATGAATACCCTTGCCCTCTCAAATGAGCTGCGCGAGGCGCTCAATTTTGCCATCGACGCCCACACGAATCACACAAAGAAGCCAAAGGGCACAATCAGGTACTGGGATAAGACAACACCCTACGTGATCCATCCCATCTGGTGTGCGATGACGATTCTGACAGAGACGACTCTCGACGAAGACACGCGCAGAACAGGCTCTCTCGCGCTGCTCTGGCACGACATCCTGGAAGATACGAACCTGACGTTGCCTGAAAATGCCCCGGGCAAAGTTAGAGCACTGGTGGAGGAACTGACATTTCAGAGTTTTGAGCAGGAAATGCAGACCATCTGGAACAGGAGCGACACCGCAAAACTCTTAAAGCTCTACGACAAAACCTCGAACTTGCTCGACGGCACATGGATGGATCCAAGCAAGTGGAATGCCTATGTCGAATACACATTAAAGCTTGCTGACTTTGCGGCAAAGGAATACGGGGAATTGAATATTGTGAGACTCGCTCGAGTGATCGGTCAACCAAAATAGCGTGTGCAGGAATGTGATTCTTCTTTCCGACGGCGCATTTCATTTCGGGATGATTTCGACGCAACGAAATTTGAGGGGCATCGACGCGCTGGGCTGCATCCTGTTCTTCCGGCGGTTACGACACCCACACGCTCGATCATGGATGCTTCCCGTGCTCACATCCATTGCCACAACTCCTCAACGTGGTTAGAATCACGCCACTATGTCAGACCGAGTTGCCATTGTCACCGATAGCACCGCCTATCTCCCAAAAGAATGTATTGAACAGTATCGCATCTCCGTCACGCCCCTGAGCGTCATCTGGGGTGACCAGGCCTACATGGACGGCGTGGAAATCCTGCCGGATGATTTCTACAAGCGCCTGGCTCATTCCAAAACCATGCCAACCACCTCCCAGGTCACACCGGCAGCGCTGAAGATCGCGTTCGAGTCGCTTTTGCTGCAGGGCTATGATGTACTGGGCGTTTTTCTGTCCTCGAAGATCTCCGGCACTGTCGAATCGGCAATCCAGGCGCGTGGCATGCTGCCATATGCGGCCGGGAATATCGTGATCGTCGACTCCTTGTGGACCACGATGGCGATGGGTCTGCCAGTCCTGACTGCGGCGCGCGCAGCACAGGCAGGTGGGAGCCTGGAGGCATGCCAGAGGGTCGTCGAAAATGCCTGTGCCCACACGGGAGTCCTTTTTGTTGTCGATACCCTGGAATTCATGCGGCGCGGCGGTCGGATCGGCGGCGCGCAGGCGTTTCTTGGCACTATCCTGAATATCAAGCCGGTTCTGGAGATGCGCGAAGGGCGGATCGAAGCGCTGGAAAAAATCCGCACCAAGCAGAAAGCCAACCGGCGCATCCTTGATATCGTCGCGGAACGCCTGAAAGGGAAGGAGAATATCCGCGTGGCTGTAACCCATGCCAATGCGGAAATGGAGGCACGAGCTCTGCTCGATGCCGCGCGGGAGGAACTGAATCCGATCGAAACCTTCTGCTGTCCGCTCAGCCCCGTGATCGGTACACATGTCGGTCCCGGCACCGTGGCATTGAGTTTCACGAGTGATATTCCATAATCTTTGCACATTCAACTTCGGAAGTCA
This sequence comes from Anaerolineales bacterium, assembly GCA_036833655.1. Lineage (GTDB taxonomy): Bacteria > Chloroflexota > Anaerolineae > Anaerolineales > Villigracilaceae > Defluviilinea. The sequence goes on from DAITPI010000063.1 coordinate 8,169, forward strand.
GCCCTCTGGCTTCCGAAGTTCATTTTATGCCCAACGCCTACTTTACGTTCTTTGAGCTCATCATCTACCTGCAATTTGCGCTTTGTCTCCGTCACGCGTGGAAGCAAGGGACGGCAAATCTGCTCCGGCTTCTGGCAGGCATTCTCTTTGGTGTAGCCCTGGAACTCGCCACGATCCGTCAATTGCATGCTTACGATTACGGGCAATTCCTGTTCATGATTTTGGATGTTCCGCTTTGCATTGGGACCGCCTGGAGCTGCATCATTTACAGTTCCATGGAATTTTCAGATGCCAGTAGTGTCGCATACTGGGCGCGCCCGGTCCTCGATGGGTTGCTCGCCCTGAATATTGACCTTGCCCTGGATGCCGTCGCCATTCGTCTCGGCTTCTGGGATTGGGGACAGGGACTGCGATTTCAGTACTTTGGTGTACCGTATGCGAATTTCTGGGCCTGGTTCTGGGTGGTTTTTTCATTCTCGCTTGGCTATCGTCTTCTTGCTTACCAGGAAGAGTGGATGGTAAAGTGGCTTTCACCGTGGATGGCTGTGATCGTTGGACTGGTGGGCGTTTTGGGAGCCAATGCCATGATCGCGTTTGAGGTACCCTTCGAGGCTCATACATTATTTGTAGCAGTCACGCTCTCTCTTGCCCTCATCCTGATTGCTACCATGCGACCACGTTTTTATAGAGCATCCATCCCAGCGCTGGTCTTTTGGATTCCCTTCCTTACCCACGGCTATATACTGATCGCGGGGTTGATCTCCGGAGTGATCTTCCACCCGCCGGTTTTGTTGCTGGTTGGTCTTCTCATGAGCGCGCTGGCATTTTATTTGCACGCTCCAACGATCTCTCATATTCTCAAAAAAAGGAGTTCGGCATGAAATGGATTACCCGCTCCCACGTCCACGTGGACCGCGTCGCCTGCCCCTGGCTGATCACGCGTTTCATCGACAGCGAAGCAGAGTTCTTGTTTGCGCCCAACAACCAGATCGACAATATTGCCAGGGAAACCGGTGCAATTCCCTTCGATGTACCGGGGGTGGAGCTCGGTCATCATGAGGGCCGTTGTTCCTTTGAGTCGATCATTCACAAATACGATCTGAAAGAGGCGGGGTTGCTGCGGCTGGCTAAGATCGTCCACGCCGCGGATGTTGCTCAAGACCTCGATACCGATCCGATTGCGCGCGGGCTCGAAGCGATCGCCTCCGGTTACAGTCTGCGTTTTCCCAACGATCTGGAGAACCTCAAGCGCCAGTTTGAGGTTTACGACGCGTTATATGCGTGGTGCAGGCTGCAGGTGGCAAAGGCGTAGGTCAGGCGTACTGGGTACCGCCCTGCCGAGGGCAGCCTGACACACCCGGCTATATGGACATTCCCCTCCTCTTCTGCACACGGGTCGTCCGCTTGTTCTGCTACGGATTTCTCTCCGTCGTGCTGGCGTTGTATCTTTCAGAGGCAGGCTTCACGGAAAGCCAGATCGGGTTGCTCTTTACGCTGACCCTCGCTGGCGACGCGAGTATCACTCTCTGGCTGACTACCTCCGCGGACCGGTTTGGCAGGAAGCGTACGTTGCTGGTGGGAGCGCTGCTGATGGCGGGAGCAGGTCTCGCCTTCGTTCTGACCCGCAATGTGGTCCTGCTGATCCTCGCGGCGATTATCGGGGTTATTAGCCCCAGCGGGAACGAGATCGGTCCGTTCCTCTCCGTGGAGCAGGCAAGTCTGACGCAGCTCATCCCGAATGCAAAGCGGACGCAGTTTTTCGCCTGGTATGCTCTGGCCGGCTCCCTGGCAACGGCCACCGGCGCGCTCACCGGTGGCTGGCTTGCGCAAGGCCTGCAAGACCGCGGTTGGACCGCGCTCGACGCCTATCGAGTCGTCCTAACGGGCTATGCTATCGGGGGATTCGTACTTCTGGTCATGTTTCTCAACCTCACCAGGGCAGTTGAAGTAGAGGTGATGCCGGACGTGAAGCAGCGCGTGCTCGGTTTACATCGCTCGCGCAAGGTGGTGTTCAAGCTGAGCTCTTTATTCGCCCTGGACGCTTTCGCCGGCGGGTTGCTCGTGCAAAGCCTGATTGCCTACTGGTTCCACGTCCGATTCGGGGTGGAGTCCGGCATTCTGGGTAGCATCTTCTTCGGCGCGAATATTCTGGCGGGATTCTCTGCATTGCTCGCTGTACGGCTGGCAAACCGGTTTGGACTGATCAATACGATGGTCTTTACGCATATCCCATCCAACATTCTGCTGATCCTGGTGCCATGGATGCCAACGCTGCCGCTCGCGATCGCCGTCCTGTTGCTCCGCTTCAGCATCTCCCAGATGGATGTCCCCACCCGGCAATCCTATACGATGGCTGTGGTCGCCCCTGACGAGCGCTCGGCAGCCGCGGGCGTGACTGCCATCGCGCGTTCCATTGGCGCCGCCATCTCCCCGGCCCTGACGGGTCTGCTGTTCAGCATCCCTGTATTGTTCAGCGCGCCGTTCTTCTTGTCGGGCGGGCTGAAGATTATTTACGACTTGTTGTTATACCGCGAGTTCCGTGCCTTGAAGCCCCCGGAAGAAACCTGATTATGTGGAGAGATCCTTCATCTCAAGAAACGCGCTGACGACGCGCGGATCGAAATGTTTGCCTGAGTCGGCTCGGATCATGCGGCGAACATCATCGTGCGGCGAAGGCCGGCGATAGGGGCGCTCCGAGGTCAAGGCATCCCAGACGTCGATGACACAAAAAATCCGCGCTGCAAAAGGGATCTGATGTTCTTTCAGGCCTTGTGGATAACCGGTACCGTCCCATTTCTCGTGATGGCAATACGGGATATCGATCGCCGCTCGAAGGAACTCGATCGGCTGCAGCATCTCATACGCGTATACCGGATGCTTCTCCATAATTGCTCGTTCATCCGCGGTGAGCGGACCCTTTTTCCGGAGGATCTCATCGGAGATCGCCATCTTGCCAATATCATGCAGGAGAGCGCCGCGCGTAATGTGCTCGAGTTGATCGCGATCCAAGCCCATCTTTTGCGCCAGGCGCTGCGTGAGCACCGTTACGCGCTGGGTATGGCCTTCCGTTTCTTTATCGCGAAAGTCGAGTGCGCGCACCCATCCCCGCAGGGTGGCTTCATAGGCAATCCCCAGCTCGATGTTGGCAGCCTCCAATTGGAAATTTGTCTTCTTCAGGTTTTCGAACAGATCTGCGTTATGGATGGCGACCGCTGCCTGGTCGGCAAACGCGGTGATCAGGCTGAGATCGCTCTGCTGAAATACTCCCGTATGGACGCGGTTATCCACGTAGAGCACACCAATGATCTTCTCTTTCAGTTTCAGCGGCACACACAGGATCGACCGCAGGTTGAAAGCGATAATACTTTCCTGTTCTTCGAAACGCGGGTCTTGCTGGGCATTGGTCGTGAGAATCGGCACACCGGAATCTGCAACCTGACGAACGATCGTTCCACTGACCTTGAATTCATCGGCGTCCAGATTGACATGGTCAATGCCGCGTGAGGTCTCTGGCTTCCAGCGCCCGGAGACCGGATCGCGCAGAATCAAGAAACCGCGCTCTGCCTGCACGAGATCGATCAGGGAATCCATCACTTCTTCGAGCACGCGCTTGCGTCCCAGCGACGAGTTGACGGCGCTTCCCACTGCTTTGAGTGCCCGGAACTGGCTCTGCTCCACTTGCATCTCATCGCTCATACTTTGCTCGAGCCTGCCCAGAGATTGTGAGACATGGGTGATATCCTGGATCGCCCGGGAGACAAGCGGGTTCCCGGAACGCGAAAGACTGTCAACGACGTTCATCAGGAGAGCATTCAGATCCCTGAACTGGTGCTCGATTGTCTTTACATCGGAGAGACTTTTGTACATAGCGGGCTTCCTGATTTCCCTGGCGCCAAGCCAGGGATGTGGAACAAGCGCTTTTTTCGCCAGTTATAATTAAATTATGGAGATTTCACAGTACCTGAGGCGGCTGGAATACGATGTGCCTCTAGAACCAGACGCCCAAACCCTGCGGGGGTTACACCTGGCTCATATGCTCCACGTCCCGTTCGAGAACCTGGATATCGGCTTAAAACGCCCCATCCGCCTGACGGAGGCGGCTCTGTGGGACAAAATCGTGGTGCAGGGGCGCGGCGGCTTCTGTTACGAGCTGAACGGCATGTTCGCCTGGCTCTTACGACGGGTTGGTTTCGATGTGACCTACCTGAATGGGCGCGTCTACAACCGCCGGGACGGCGCGCTGGGCATCGACTTCGACCATCTGGCGCTGCTGGTCCAGATCCCCGGTCAACCCGGTAGATGGCTGGCCGACGTGGGCTTTGGCGACTCGTTCAACGAGCCGCTCCGCTTCGATGTAACGGAGGAACAGCCCCAGGGTCTGCGGTCCTACCGGCTGGAAGCCATTCCCGATGGGTTTGTCGTCTGGCAAAGAAACTACAGTGGGGTATGGAACCGCGAATACTTCTTTGATCTTCAACCCCGGAATTTCCCGGCCGACTACGAGGCTGGCTGCCTGTATCATCAAACCTCACCCCGCTCGAGCTTCACGCGTGGCAGCATCATCAGCAAAGCAACCCCCCGTGGACGTGTTTCGCTGGAGGATGGCTGGCTGATCCTGACGGAAAATGGTCAACGCACCGAACGAGAGTTAAAGGACTGGGAGGAGTACGATGCTCTTCTGAAGGAGCATTTTGACATCACACTACCAAAGGAGTCGCTATGACGGTTGAGAATTATCTGGCAGAGGCAGGGGCACTGGCGGGGTTAGCCGGGGTTCTGGCGGGCTTTTCACTGGCGGCGGTCGTTCAGCTGCTTACATCCAGCAGCAGCAGTCGCTTGATCACGGCAGGTATTGTCATTTTTTCGGCGGCCTCCGTGATGTTCTTGTATTCTTTGATCGTTGCCGTATTGTCGTTCTCTGCGGCAGCTGAATTGAATGAGATACCACTGGCGCTGGACAACTTGAATGTGGGCGCCTTGTTGATCTTATTTGCTGCAATCTATGTCTTCATCGGCGGCATTGGTCTGGCGGGCTGGTTGCGCTCCAGAACAGCTGGCATTCTCACCACCATCTTCGGATTGTTCTCGGCTTGCTTGATCACGTACGCGATTGGAAAAGTGATTTCCCTCTTTATGTAAGAGAATCAAAAACGCCACACGAACTGCGTGGCGCTTCTGTTTCTATCTGATCTTGAACATCTGCATCAGCTTCATTGCCAGGTTCAGATCCCCTGCCAGCTTGATCTTGCCCTGCATGAAGGCCTGCATGCCATCCAGCTCTCCGGTGAAGATCTTGACGTAATCGGATGAATCCGCGGTCAGCGTCATCCTGGGGGAGGGATGTGTGCCGCGGCTCACATCCACCTTGCCATCCCGGATCGAGGCGACCCAATCCCCCGGCTCCGCGCCCGTAAACTTGAACTGAATGTCGGCATCCACCCCCTGCGCTTTTTCCGGAATAAACGCGCCCGGCATTTTTTCCATCAATTGTTCTACCGTCAGAGGCATTTGTTTGGTCTCCTTTTGATTATCCTGCGGGCGGGGCAGTGCCGATGCCTGCAGGATCAATTTTGTAGATTTTCAAATATCGCCGCGGCGCCCATCCCGCCACCGATGCACATGGTCACCATGCCGTACCGGGATTTGCGGCGAGCCATTTCGTTGATCAACTGGGTGGTGAGCTTGGTGCCTGTGCAGCCCAGCGGATGCCCGAGAGCGATCGCACCGCCGTTGACGTTGACCTTGCTCTCGTCCAGCTCCAGCGTACGGATGACCGCCAGGGACTGCGCCGCGAACGCTTCGTTCAATTCTATCAAATCGATATCGTCCAGCGTGAGTCCGGCAAGCTTCAGCGCTTTCGGGATCGCGACGATCGGGCCGATCCCCATCAGCTCCGGCGGGACGCCGCCGACCGCAAATGACACAAATCTCGCGAGCGGCGTGAGACCTAGCTGAGCAGCTCGCGCCCCGGACATCACCACCACACCCGCAGCCCCATCGGACATCTGCGAGGAATTCCCGGCTGTCACGGTGCCGCCTTCTTTGAACGCGGGCTTGAGCTTTGCGAGCGCCTCCAGGTTCGTATCCGCTCGCGGACCCT
>DAITPI010000064.1:0-14009 GCA_036833655.1 Anaerolineales bacterium
TTCATTTAAATTGTAAGCGAAAAAAACCATGATTGCCAACAAACCTATTGAGGAGGATCCGAAATGGCAGTTAAACAACAAGCAATTGATACGAAATCGAAAGAACAGTCGGTTGTAGGATACCTACCGTCTGATACGCCGCCCTGGGGAGCCATGCTGAGCCTGGGTTTCCAACAGGTGCTGACGATGTTCCCTGCCACCGTGCTGGTGGCGATTCTCACGAAGTTCGATGTGGGTGTGACCCTGCTGGCCAGTGGCCTGGGCACCATCGTCGCCCTGCTCGTTTCAGGTCGTCGCATCCCAATGTACTATGGCTCGAGCTTCAGCTATATCACCGTGGTCATCACCACGATGAGTCTGTACGCCAACGATTGTTTTGCTAACCCGGCCACGTTCTACTGTCCGGACGGTGTGCGATTGGTACAGGTTGGCATCATCGGCACGGCCGTTGTCGAGATCCTCGTTGGCTTGCTGATCATGAGAATCGGCAAGGCGGCCCTGGATAAGATTCTGCCCCCGGTCATCACAGGCAGCGTTGCCATTGTCATTGGTATTGCTCTGGCGGGTGCGGCGCTCAACGAAGCAGCTGCCAACTGGCCGGTCGCGTTTATCACCCTGATCGTGACGATTGTTTTCTCGGTTTACCTGCAGGGCAAGGGGCTGCTTGGGATGTTGCCGATCCTGCTCGGGGCGGTCGTCGGGTACATCGTCTCGATCCCATTCGGTCTTGTCAACTTTGACCCCGTTGGCCAGGCTGCCTGGGTGCGGGTCCCCAATATTACCTTCCCGGCCTTCGGTGATCCACGCGCCTGGGCTGTTGTTGTCAGCATCTCGCTCATTGCGATTGCCACGATCCCGGAGAGCACAGCCCATCTCTATCAGATGAGTCTCTACATCGATGCCCTGGCAAAGGAGCTAAAGAGAGCTCCGATTGAGATCAAGAAGCTCATTGGTCTCAACCTCGTCGCGGACGGCGCGGATGACATCGTCGTAGGCATGCTGGGTGGCTGCGCGGGTACGAACTATGGTGAGAACAATAGCTTGATGGCAATCACTCGCAACTATTCCGTACCTGTGCTCATGACGGCGGGTGTGATGGCGATCCTGCTTGGCTTCATCGGAAAGCTGGCAGCGCTGGTGAACACCATCCCGCTGGCAGTGATCGGCGGCCTTTCGATCTATTTATTTGGTGTGATCGGCATGCAAGGTGTGGCGCTCATCCAATCGGAAAAGGTCAATCTGTTCGAGCCGCGCCAGTTGGCAGTCGGAGCGACGGTTCTGATCGCCGGCATCGGGGGCGCGCTGGCTTTGAAAGATGGCCTGTTCCCCTTCCCCATCCCCGTGATCTTCCCCAACGGCATCCCGGCAATCGTATTCTCTGCCATTGTCGGTATCCTGCTAAATTTACTCTTCCTCTTCCTCCCACCCTCCCTCTTCGGCGTCAAGGAACGCGAGAACATCAATTTGTAGCGAACGAAGGACTGCCAGCCTGCCTGCAGGGGTTGGCAGTCCCCACTCTTATTGCCAGCATTCCCGAAAACCCGGCAGATCCCCTGTTCGAGAGGAAATCGTAAAATTTTGAGGTGATTTCCATGCTAGTAGATACCCACCCGGCACTCCCTGAATTTGAATATATCCGGCCAGCGACCCTGGCGGAAGCTAGTTATTTTCTGTCTCTTCATCCCGATACGGCACGTCCATTCCTTGGAGGAACGGATGTTTTTGTCCGCATGCGGGATGGATTTATGAAGCCCGAATATCTGGTCGATGTAAAAAATCTCGACGGGACAAACGAACTTTGCTTCGATCCGCAGTCCGGACTAACAGTCGGCGCGGCAGTCAACATGAACCGGGTGATTGCGGCCCCCGACGTTCAAGCCCACTATCCCCTGCTGGCAGAAGCCTGTCGCTCCGTCGCCAGCTACCAGCTACGCACCCGCGCGACGATGGTCGGCAACATCTGCAATGCTTCTCCTGCCGGAGACAGCATCGGCGCTTGTCTCGTTTTTGACGGCGTCCTGCACATTCACGGTGTGAACGGTCCACGCCAGGAACCACTATCGGCATTCTTCCGCGGCCCGGGAAAGACTACTTTGAAGCCCGGCGATATCGTAACAGCGATCCAGCTGCCTGTTCCGCCGAAAGGCTGCGCCGGTAAATATCTGAAGCTGGGCCGCAATCGCTTGAGCGATCTCTCGATTGTCGCGGTGACAGCGCTGGGATACAAGGACCCGGCCCGCTCCTCAGGTTATCGGTTCCGGCTCGCCTTAACTTCGGTCGCCCCGGTACCACTGGTGCCGACAGAAGTTGAGACCTATCTGGCGAACAATCCGATCACCCCCGATACTCTGCACGAGGCGGCCCGGCTGGCTGCCGGGGCCTGTTCGCCCATTGACGATGTGCGAGGCGGTGCGCGCTATCGCCGGCAAATGGTCAGGAATTTATCTGTGAAAGCCCTGACCGAGGTCTGGAAAAATATCAGTTGAGATTCTGGAGGAGCTATGGCGTTCCATCAAATAAACGTCACGATCAATCATGAGCGGGAACAGGTGGTTGTGCCCTCGAATATGACGCTCATGCAAATGTTGCGTGAGAAGCTGGCATTGACCGGCACAAAAAACGGCTGTTCGGCGGGGGAATGCGGTGCCTGCACGGTCATGCTGAACGGGGAACCGGTCAACAGCTGCATGGTGCTGGCTGTGGAATGCGATCAGGCGACCATCCTCACCGTGGAGGGCCTGGCAGACGACAGGCAGCTTGACCCGATCCAGGAGGCAATTATTGAGGCAGGTGGCGTGCAATGCGGTTTCTGCACTCCCGGCATCTTGATTTCTTCCCGCGCCTTCCTCAACCGGAATCCAAATCCGAGCGATGAGGAGATCCGTGAGGCGTTAGTTGGAAATTTATGCCGCTGCACGGGATACACGCGAATCGTAGAGGCGGTAAAAAAAGCCGCCGGTAGAAAACTGGCTGCGCCAGTGGCATCTGATTGAACTTCGCAGGCCTGCATTGGATTTACTGAAGGAGATGGCTCATGGTTCAAACGAGTACAACAAGCCCCTCGGCTCCGGTTGGCGAGAGCAAACCGCGTATCGATGCGCGGGAAAAAGTCACGGGAGCCGCGATCTACACGGACGACCTTCAATTTGGGAATGCACTACTCCATGCCCGCATCAAGCGCAGCCCACACCCGCACGCCCTGATCAAGAGGATCGATGTTTCGAAGGCGCAGGCTCTTCCCGGTGTGAAAGCTGTTGTGACCGGAGAGGACTTCCCCGGTTACATTGGCTTATACCTGCAGGATCGCTTCATTTTCTGTCGCGACCGTGTGCGCTACGTCGGAGATCCAGTCGTGGGGGTGGCTGCCATCAGTGAGGAGATCGCGCAGAAGGCTCTCGATCTGATCGACGTGGAATATGAGGTTCTGGCACCGGTCCTCGACCCCGAATTGGGTGCGAGTCCCGCGGCGCCGATCCTCCATCCCGACCTCGGTCAATATGTGGTAGCCGGATTCATTTTCCCGGAAGCAGGTACCAATATTTCCAATCACTTCAAGCTTCGCAAGGGAAATGTGGAGGAAGCCTGGGCTTCGTGTGCGGCGATCGTCGAGCGATCCTACCGGATTCCCCATATTCAGCACGTGCCGCTGGAGCCACACATCGCGATTTCCAAGGTAGATGAAAAAGGAGAAGTGACTCTCTGGACGAGCTCGCAGTCACCCTTTGCCCAGCGTAACCTGATCGCCCAGTCGCTGGGACTATCTCAGAGTGACCTGCGCGTAATTTCCCCTGCGGTAGGCGGTGGCTTTGGCGGTAAGGCGGGTGTCAGCATGGAGTCGCTGGCTGTCGCCATTGCCATGAAAACAAAGGGGCACCCTGTCAAGCTGCGCCTGACGCGTGAAGAGGAGTTCTTCACGGCGTTCGTACGCCAGGGGTTAGTTGCTCACTTCAAAATGGGGTGCGATGCCTCGGGCCGGCTCCTCGCCATGGAGAACCGGTTCTACTGGGATGGCGGCGCTTACACCGAGTATGGCGTAAATATCGCCCGCGCTGCAGGCTATAGCTGCACTGGACCCTATGAAGTACCTAACGTCAAAGGCGACAGTTACTGTGTATATACGAATCACCCCGTGGGCGGACCCATGCGCGGCTTTGGGATGCCAGAGATGCACTCCGGACTGGAACAATGCATCGATGAGCTTGCCCGGCAAATCGGCATGGATGCGATTGAGTTCCGCAAACTGAATTGCCTGAAGACCAACAGCACGCTGGCGACGGGCGGTAAGATCCATCCGATCGGTTTGGACCAATGTATCCAAAAGGTCGCCGATGCCATTGAGTGGGGCAAAAAGAATCCTCCAAGCGCCCCCAACAAACGGCGAGGCAAAGGTATGGCGGCCATGTGGAAAGCTCCCGCCATGCCGCCGAACGCCGGGTCGAGCGCCTGGGTGGAGCTGGCAGAAGATGGGAAGGTCAATGTGGGCGTCGGCGGGCAAGATCTTGGCCAGGGATCCTTTACGATTTCGGCACAGATGGCTGCCGCGACCCTGGGTGTTCCCTACGAATCGGTTCGCGTGGCAGCACCGGTGGATACCCGCTACAGCCCATACGAATGGCAGACGGTCGCCAGCCGCTTGACCTGGAGCATGGGGAATGCGGTTGTCAACGCGGCGAAAGATGCCCGGCGACAGGTCCTGGAGCTGGTCGCACAAGCTTGGGAAGAATCGGTGGAGGATCTGAACATCGTCAACGGCGTGGTGATCTCCTACAAAAGCGAAAAGGAGATCCCCCTGAAAAACCTGGTCATCTATGGCTTGCCCAAACCGGATGGCAGCGGCTGGCGAGGCGGTCCCATCCTTGGGCGCGGCAACTTCATGCCGAACGACGTTACCGGACTCGATGCCGAGACCGGGCAAGGCGAGCATGGCGTCGTGCACTACACCACGGGAGCCCAGGCCATTGAGCTGGAGGTGGATCTGGATACCGGGCGGATCGAGATCATCAAAGGCATCGCAGCGTTCGATGTTGGCAAAGCGATCAATCCCGACATGGTGAAAGCCCAGATGGAGGGCGGACTGGTGCAGGGATTAAGCTCGGCGCTCTTCGAGGAGCTGAAGCTGAAGGATGGTTTTGTCCAGAACCCGAGCTTTGTTGATTACCGGATCGCCACCTCGACAGATGTTCCCCGGGAAATGAAGTCCATCATTGTCGAAGTGCCACAGGAGGATGGTCCCTGGGGCGCACGCGGCATTGGCGAACACTCCATGGTCGCCACTCTGCCGGCAATTGCGAACGCGATCTACGATGCGATTGGCATTCGCTTTGACGGCCCGCCCTTCACATCGGAGAAAGTGTACCTTGCCATGCTGGATGCCGGAATTGTGACGTGATGTTCCGCCCTGAGCGGAGTGACGCTCTGCGCCACGTAGTCGAAGGGCAATAGATCAGGGAATATCCTTCGGCTGCACTGCACAAAGACGACACAGCTTCGCTCACTTAAATGAGTGTAAATGCGATGACAGTCAAAGTATTGATCAAAACAAGCGAATATCACGACTCGGTCAGCTTGATGCTGGTGGCGCGCGAGCTCTCGAAGCTCGAAGGCGTTAAGGACGCTGCAGTCGTGATGGGCACGGAAGCGAACAAATCCATTCTGACCGATGCCGGTCTGCTTACCGAGGAGGCAAACGCTGCCTCCTCGAACGACCTCGTCATCGCGGTTGCGACAGCAGAAGACGCTGTCGCCGAGTCTGCTTTGCAAAAGGCCGAAGCGCTGTTGAAACAGAAAGCATCTGCGGCGCAGATCGGCGAATTCAAGCCAAAGACCATTCGCGGCGCTCTGTCTATGGACCCGGCCGCAAACGTAGCTGTCATTTCTGTGGCGGGTCGTTACGCTGCAGAGGAAGCCTGGGATGCGCTCATACACGGGCTGCACGTGCTTCTGTTTAGCGACAATGTCTCTCTCGAAGATGAGATCGCGCTGAAGAGATACGCTTGCGAGCACGGGCTGCTTTTGATGGGTCCGGGCGCGGGCACGACGATTCTCAACAATGTGGCGCTCGGCTTTGCGAATGTGCTGCCGCGCGGGCCTGTAGGGATCGTCTCGGCGGCAGGGACCGGTTTACAGGAGGTCAGCACTTTGCTGGCGCGGCGTGGCGTCGGAATCAGCCAGGGCATCGGCACGGGCGGTCGCGACCTGAAAAGGGAAGTTGGGGGCATCATGATGCTGGAGGCATTGAAGGCGCTTCAACAGGATGACGCGACAGAGGTCCTTGTGCTGATCAGCAAACCGCCTGCAGAGGAAGTAGTGCATCTTATTCTCGACCAGGTAGCTGCTTCCGTTAAGCCGACCGTGATCTGCTTCCTGGGCGGGGATGATTTGCGATCGGCCCTGGAAATGGTCCCGAATGTGACCCCTGCCCGCACTCTGAACGAAGGCGCGCTGCGGGCGGTCCAAATGGTCCGGCCCGAGATTGGCAATGTCAAGGCGCTGCTTGACGACGAGAATGCTGACCTGGCCAAACAAGCGGCGAGCCTCAGAAGCAGGCTCAAGACAGGTCAGCGATATCTCAGGGGCTTGTTCTCCGGTGGAACGCTATGTTACGAAGCACAGGTGATCTGGCAGGAGATGCTGGATGCACCGGTGTTCTCCAATGCCCCCTTGCCTGGCAGCCCGGCGCTCACGGATTCGACGAAGAGTTACCGGCACACGGCTGTGGATCTCGGCGAAGAAGAATTCACCGTAGGTCGTCCGCACCCCATGATCGATAACGATCTGCGAATCCGGCGCATCCTGCAGGAGGCGCGCGATCCTGATGTCGCCGTGATCATGCTGGATGTCGTGCTGGGCTATGGCGCGCATCCGGATCCAGCATCGGAGCTGGGCGCGGCTGTAGCAGAAGCACACAGGCTGGCGAACAGCGAGGGCCGGAATTTGCTCTTTGTCGCTTCGGTGACCGGGACGGAGGAGGATCCGCAGAATCTCAGCCAGACGATCTCGGCGCTGGAACGCGCCGGTGTGACCGTTTGCGAGAGCAATTCCGCCGCAGCCAGACTCACGGCTTTACTGGTCTCGAATTAGGTGCAGAGGAATGCAATGGCGAAAATCAACGATATTTTCGGAAAAGATCTGACCGTTGTAAATGTTGGCTTAACGAGCATGGCAGGATCGGTCCGCGATCAGCGTGTGAAAGTCATTGATCTTGACTGGTCTCCTCCCAAGGAGGGCATCCCGCGTTTGAGGCGGACCAGGTCCGGGAGCAGCATCGACGCGGCGAATCAGGAAGTGGTGGACCGGATCAAGCGTGGACAGCCGGTCCTGGTCGGGATGGGCATTGCGCGTGACGTTATCCCGGGCATGCACGATCGCATGGTTCTGCATGCCGGACCGCCGATCGAGTGGCAACGCATGTGTGGACCTACGCGCGGCGCGGTGATGGGCGCGTTGATCTACGAAGGGCTGGCACAGGACGAACAGGAAGCGCAACATCTGGCTGAATCTGGCGCGATCGAGTTTTCCCCCTGTCACCATCATCACGCGGTCGGTCCGATGGCTGGCGTCGTCTCTCCCAGCATGCCGGTGTGGATCCTGGAGAACAAGACCTTTGGCAACCGTACATATTGCACTCTCAACGAGGGACTCGGAAAAGTCCTGCGCTACGGGGGTATGGGACCGGAAGTGTATGCCCGCCTGCGATGGATGGCGAGCGATCTTTACCCGGTCCTGGACCGCGCCCTGCAAACCCTGCCCAATGGAATCGATATCAAAAGCCTGATCGCTCAGGCGCTGCACATGGGCGACGAGTGCCACAACCGCAACCGCGCTGCCACATCCCTGTTCCTGCGGGCGATCGGTCCGGCGCTGGCGCGCACGAGCAAGGACAACGAAGTCCTCGCCAAGGTGATCGAGTTCATCGATCGCAACGATCATTTCTTCTTGAATCTGAGCATGCCCGCCGGGAAAGCCATGCTGGAGGCAGCAGAGGGCGTCGAGGGCAGCACCATCGTTACCGTGATGGCGCGCAATGGCACCGATTTTGGCATCCGGCTTGCCTCCATGCCGGAACGCTGGTTCGTCGCCCCGGCCGGCAAAGTGCAGGGACTGTATTTCCCGCAATATACGGAGAAAGATGCCAATCCGGATATTGGCGATAGCACGATCACGGAAACCGCCGGATACGGAGGCATGGCAATGGCGGCTGCGCCCGCGATTACACAATTCGTCGGCGGGACTCCCCAGCTGGCGCTCCAGACGACCCTCGAAATGTACGAGATCACCTTTGGGGAACACGACAATCTGACCATCCCCTCGCTCAATTTCCGCGGCACCCCACTCGGCATCGACGTGCGCAAAGTGATGGAGACGGGTATCCTGCCACAGATCAATACCGGCATCGCGCACAAGGATCCCGGTGTCGGCATGGTCGGCGCGGGAATCCTACGCGCGCCCGAGCAGTGTTTCAAGGATGCCTTCGAGGCGCTGAAAGAGATCTAGTCGCATGAGCGCTGCCGAAGGCAATCCCCAATACGATATTCTGATCCGGAATGCCCGGTTGCTGAATGCGCCCGGCAAGCAAATGTCGATTGCTGTGGCGGACGGCAAGATTGCAGCAATCGATGAAACCATCGACGGCCAGGCGCCCACGGAAATCGATGCAAAAGGGATGCTGGTCAGCGAGTCCTTCGTCAACCCTCACCTTCATTTGTGCAAAGTGTATACCCTGCGGTTGATGGATGAGGAAGCGTTGAAGGATTATCACGGCGCCGATATGGGCAGAGCCATGACCGCCATCGAACTGGCCGCGCGCGTCAAAGAGAAGTATGACCAGTCCTGGATCGTGCCGAACGCGCGTAAAGCCGTTGCCCAGGCGGCAATCTATGGCTGCACCCACATACGTGCCTTCGCCGATGTCGACTCGCGAGCCAGGCTGGAAGGCGTCAAAGCTCTGATCCAGGTACGAGAGGAATTCAGCGGCGTGGTGGACGTGCAGGTCGTGGCGTTTGCCCAGGATGGCATTCTGCGCGAGCCAGGCGCCGCGGACCTGATGCACGAAGCGATGGCACTGGGCGCCGACGCGGCTGGCGGCATCCCCTGGATCGAATACACCGATGCAGATATCCTGGAGCACGTGCGGGTCATCTTCGACCTGGCCGTTGAATTCAACAAGGATGTTTCCATGCTAGTCGATGACGCCGGAGATGCTGGTCTGCGTTCTCTGGAAGCCATGGCGCTGGAGGCGATCCGCCGCGGCTGGCACGGACGCGCGCTCGCCCACCATGCCCGCGCCATGGCACTTTACCCGACCCCCTACTTCCAGAAGGTCTCTGCGTTGTTGAACAAAGCTCAGATGGGCCTGGTCTCCGATCCACATACCGGTCCCCTGCATGCCCGGGTGCGCGAGCTCCTGGCGAATGGCAACCTTGTCAGCCTCGGGCAGGACGATATCTCGGACGCCTACTATCCCTTCGGGCGCAATAACATGCTGGAGGTTGCTTTTCTCGCCTCTCACCTGCTCTGGTTTACCGCAAGGCAGGATATCCACACGTTGTATGAAATGATCACGGTCAATGCCGCCCGGTGTATCGGTCTGAAGGAGTTTGAGATCAAGGTCGGCGCCCCCGCCAATCTGGTAGTGCTCAGTGAGCCGGATGTCGTCGAAGCGCTGCGCTTCCATGAAGCGCCCCTCTATACCATCAGTCACGGCAAGCTGGTAGATACCGAGAAGTATCGCTCCATTGCTTTTGCGTGAGAGAAAGACTAGCAAGAAACAGATGATACGGCAATTCAAATCATAGAACAAAACACAAGGAGAAAACTATGAAATTCATCGATCTTACGATCCCCCTGGGTGTAGCCACGCCCCCCTGGCCCACCTACGAACCGTTGCAGTTGAAGTATTTCAAGCGTCTAGCCCCGAACGGAGCCAACGGGCAGGTGGTGACCCACTCGAACCATCTCGGCACCCACCTGGATGGCGAAATTCACTTCCATACACCCGGCAAGGATATTGCCTCCCTGGAAATGGATTACCTTGTCCACGAAGCGGCGGTTGTTGACTTGAGCGACTGCTGTGGCGATTACGATGTATACACCAGCCAGATGATCGAAGAGCGCGTCGAGGTCCGCGAGGGCGATATCCTGATCATTCATACCGGTTACCATCATTTCGGCTGGGATATGCCCACCGCTAACGAGGTCCGCTACATGGTCATGCATCCGGGTCCCGATCGCGAATTTGCGGAATGGGCGAAAGCCAAGAAGCTACGCTGGATCGGCGTGGACTGTGGCAGTGCCGATCATCCGATGAACACCATTATCCGCGACTGGATGCCGCGCCAGGCACGTCAGGCGGAGAAGGTCTTCAAAAAGAAACATGGCATGCCGCTGGCAGAATTTTTCGACGACACGAAGTACCAGTTGATGCATCTCGAGATGTTCCCCTACGGTATTATCCATGCCGAATGTCTCGGCGGTGAGATCGATCTCCTGCTCAACCGTCGCGTGACGGTTGGTATGTTCCCGTGGCGCTTCGTAGATGGCGAGTCCAGCATCTCACGCTGCGTCGCGATTGTGGACGACGCCGAATACGAAACGCTGATGGCAAAGAAAGCGGACCTGCCGAAGACAAAATTCGGCGATGCTTTCGACCCGTCCCATGTGGAACGCATCAATAAGCTAAGTGCTGTAAATCTTAGTTAAGTTACAAGTGCAGGGTTTGAGTACCTTTCGACCTTAGACCTGCAACATTAAACCTCAAAAGGAGTTTTTCTATGCCCGTAGACATGGAACTCGAGGCCGTCCTGCGGCCAATGCAATATCCCATGCCACCCTACCCACCCAAGGTCATCACGCTGGCGAACGGCAAGAAGATGGTAGTCCGGCAGGCATCACGCGAAGATGTCCCGGCCATCCTCAAGTCTGTCCACCCCTGTCTGTTCATCGAGCGAGATTATTACGACATTGTCAGCGCCCGCGTATACGGGGAGCTGCTCGCCTGGTACCGGCACCGCGTGAAGAGCGAATACTGCCTGATGGGACAGGTGGACGGTTACCTGGTCGGCATCGTGAACGGACGCCTTGAAAATGAGAAGGTCGGGATGAGCTATCACACCCTGGCCATCGACCGGGGTCTGCGGATCGGCTCACACCTATTCGCCGCCAAGATGGAATATCACCTGGAGTACCTCAACCAGGAGGAAGTCTTAATCGTTGCTGAAAGCCCGATCGGGTTCCGCCGCTGGATGATCGAGTATCCGCTCGAACCCACCAAGATCCCACATGAGCTGGGCGGCGGCGATTCGTGGCGTCTGACGCGCGACATCTACTTCAAAGCCAGACCGCGGTTGGTGGTCGGCGATCGGCCCGTCCCGCAGGAATTGATGGATGAAGCCATGGCAGAGATCAAATTTGCCGATGACGATACGATCCGGGAACGGATCGCCGGGCTGAAAGGGAGATAATGCCATGAGAGACGTTGCAATTATCGGCGCTGGCATGATCCCCTTTGGCCGGCGTGATGAAGACACGTTAATGGAGATGCTGGCGTACGCATCCTTGAAAGCTCTGGATGATGCAGGTCTGGGCGATCAATCCGTCGATGCCGTGTACGTTGCGAATATGGGCGGCGGAATGCTCCAGCACCAATCCTCTATCGCCAGCTCACTGGTTGACCGGCTCAGTCTGCTGCCCGCCGCTGCAGATACAGTGGAGAACGGTCCAGCTTCGGGAGCCTCCGCGATCAAGAATGGGTTACTGGCGGTTGCCTCTGGTTACTACGATACAGTTCTGGTCGTGGGTGGCGAAAAAATGCGTGAAGTGACCGGGTGGCGCGCCACCGATTTCGTCGCGACCATGACCCACCCGCAGGTCGAATATCCATATGGCATCACACTGCCCGGCATGGCGGGCATGTTCACCCGGCTGTATATGGAGAAATATGGCGTGACGCGTGAGCATTTGCTGGCTGTCTCGTTGAAGAACCAGGAGATGGGCACACTGAATCCCTACGCGCATGTGGAAATGGCACTCGACCGTGAGGGTGTCTTCGACAGCCCCCATGCCGTCGTCAATAATCCTGTGTCAGCAGATCCCCTGCATCTATACGATCTTTGCCCCGTCAGCGATGGAGCAGCGGCAATTGTCATCTGTCCACTCGAGAAGGCGAAGAAATTCTCCAAGCCGCCCGTGCTGATCGCCGGATTCGGTCAGGCGACCGACACACACACGCTGCAGGAGCGCGACGACCCGACCGACCTGAAAGCGGTCACTCTCGCTGCCCAGCAGGCATTCGAGATGGCAAAGCTCAAGCCGAGCGACATCCACGTGGCGGAATTGCACGATGCATTTACGATCCTCGAAATTGCTGAGAGCGAGCATGTTGGCTTCTTCAAGAAGGGCGAAGGCGGAAAAGCTGCCGCGGCAGGCAAAACGCGCCTGGGTGGACAGATCCCGATCAATGTCTCGGGTGGCTTGAAAGCGCGCGGGCATCCGGTCGGTGCGACTGGCGTCGCGCAGGTTGTGGATATCGTCTGGCAGCTGCGCCACGAGCTGCCCAAGAACCGCCAGGTGAAGAATGCCCAGAACGGTCTGACGGTCAACTTCGGCGGCTTTGGCAATAACGTGCTGTCCTTTGTCTTGAAGAGGGTAGACCAATGAAAAAACCAATCGCCATCACCGCTTATCAGTGTAAGAAGTGCGGCAAAATCCACTATCCGTATCACGATCGCTGCCTGGCATGCAAGGGCCGCGAGTTCGAGCAGATCAAACCCGAAGGGGATGCCACCCTGCTCACCTACACGGCAATCTTCAACCTGCCGTGGGGCTTCGATCAGCGTTTCCTGGTCCTGGGAGTCGCTGAGTTCGAGAACCACGTCAAAGCGATGGGACAGATCAAGGCGGATTCCGTGGACCAGTTGAAGGTTGGGATGAAGGTAAAACCCAGCTGGGAGCCGGTCCGCGTGCAGTATGGTGAGGATGTCTACGGGCTGAAATTCGAGCCGGTGGAATAGAAGCTTCTCCGACAAAAATAGGGCCCGTGGTATGTACCCGGGCCCTATTATGTTGCCACAACGAGGTGTTTCCCTGAAATCTCAACGGCGATGGGAAGCGGGGTTCGCTTCCGTCTCAGCCGGCTCCGGATTCCGTTTTCGATACGCCTCCACGACCTCAGCCAGGATCGCCAGCGCGATCTCCTCGGGAGTCTCCGCGCCGAGATCCAGGCCAATCGGCGCATGCAGGCGGGACCATTGTCTCTCGGTCAGCCCATCCTGCAGCAGGCGCTCGCGCCGTTTTGCATTGGTGGTCCTGCTGCCCAGAGCACCCACATAGAACGCCGGGCTGTTCAAAGCAATTTTAAGCGCCGGGTCATCCAGTTTGGGATCGTGTGTCAGCATCACGATCGCGGTAGAAGCAGTGATCTTTACTTCTCGAAAGGCATCTTTCGGCCAGGCTTGAACGATGTGATCGATAGCAGGAAAACGCTCGGCGTTGCCCCAGACACGGCGCGGATCGATCAACACAGTACGGAATCCCAGAGTCTTTGCCAGCGAGACAAGCGCTACCGTAATGTGTACGCCTCCCACCACAATAAGGGCTGGCGCCGGCGCAATGTATTCGAAGAACAGTTCTGTTTCCTCATCAAGCAAGATGCGCTGAGATTTTCTGCGCACCAAGACTTCCCTGGCAAGCTCCAGCGCGCTTTCGTCATGAGGATGGCCAAGGGTGCCTGTGATCACGCCATTCTCACGAAGCAGCAGCGCGCGGCCGAGAACAGGTTCAGCGCCACGGATCACCGTGATGTGAACAGAGGGTGCCTCCTCATCCAGCCAGGCATCGCGCAGGACTGTAAAGAAGCTCTCCTCCAGCGGCTGGACGAAGACCTCGATCGTTCCACCGCAAGCCAGGCCCACCTGCCAGGCGGCTTCATCTGCCACGCCAAAATGTAAAAGCTGCGCCCGGCCCGTTTTCATGGCGGCCAGCGCGGCATTGATGACCGCGTTCTCCACGCAACC
>DAITPI010000065.1:0-13716 GCA_036833655.1 Anaerolineales bacterium
ATGATCTTACCGCCGTGCTGGAGACAGTCGGTCATCAGGCGCGTAGCCTCGAGGATCTGCTCACCCAGGGCCGCCCGGACCTCGCGCAGCATCTGGATCTCGGTCTCGAAGGCGCGGTCCACGGTCTGGAGCCCATCGCGGTCCGCGGGCTGACCGGTCGTCAGGGCCGGCTGGTCTATCTGTAGTACGGCTACTCGCCTGACCGCCAGAACCTCCTCGTAGAATTCCACCAGCAGACTGGTGAACCTTTGCCAGCCTGCGCTGCTGTTCTCTGGCTCATCACCTGCGCTATTCAAAGCGCCGGGAATCTCGGCGATATAAGAGGGATTCGCAGCATAGCGCGAGATGAGTTCTTCTCGATCGTGCGGCGACTCGGCAACGATGCCATCCGCATCGCGGATAATCCGGTTTTCCGCTTCCACGCCCGTCGCCGGGAACTCGATCTCGCCGCGCGGCAGCGGACGTCCTTCCTCCTCCCGGCCGGGGAACGTGATCACAAACGGAATCCCCAGGGCCGCCTTGATCTCGACAGCCGCCCAGCCAGATTCCCAGGAGATGGCATGGATCAGGTCATATGGCTTGACCTGCCTGCTGCAAAAGCTCAGCAGGTAGCCTGCAAACTCATGCATCGCGTCTGGCAGGTCCTGTCGACGTGCCTGTGTAGCGATCGACGCCTCATGCGGGAGAGGGATAAAACGCACGTTTTCCAGTCGTTCCTCCAGGTCTGTCCGGCTCGCTTCGCCTTCGCAGGTAAAAACATCGACCTGATATCCGATCTGACTCAAATTGCGGGCAACTTCCCATACATATGCGCGTTGTACATCCACGTCCCCTCTTCCAGGGCCAGCGACTGTAAATGCTCCATCGCTGATCAGTGCAATCTTTCTTTTCATTCGAAATCTCCTCACCGCTTATCCACCTTAAAGACATCAGGCGTACTGCTGCACCTTCTCCAGGCGTTGAATTGCCCGGATCAGCACGGCTGCTGCCGTGCGAACCTGAGAGAGTTGCACGACTTCCGGCAAGCTTCCGTTGAGAGCCGTCACACGGTCGGCGTCTACACCGGACGCGAGGACAATACTGGGTGTGTTTACCGCCGCCGCCAGATTCGCCGTGCTCATATCATTGCTGACCAGGAGACGGGCTTGCGAAAGCAGCGCCGCCGATACACCGATATCCACAGGCTCCAGCAGCGGGATCGGTTTCGACTCCATCTCATCCGCCGCGGCATGTACCAGGTCTGCGTCCTCGGAGCTGCCGGTCAGCACCACCTGATAACCGAGCGCTGCCAATCCATCCGCCAGCTCGGCAAACTGGCTTGTTGACCAGCCTGCTCTTCCACTGCTCGCGCTGGGATGAATGCAGACATAGTCCTTGTACAGACTGAACGTCTCTTTGATCTGTTGCAAGCCCTTCCAATCGGCAGCCACGAGAGGAAACTCCAATTGCGCACCCCGCCTTGGGAAACCCAGGAACTCCATCAGGCGCAGCTGTCTCTCCGTCTCCGCTTCGCGCTCCGGGTATGGCAGAAAGAGCGCTTCGTCCGGGCAGTAAGAACCCGCTCCATAAAAGCCTGCATTTGCCCGCGCGCCCAGGAGGCTAACCAGAGAGTTCGAGAGGATGCTAGAGTCCTGCATCTGGATGGCGAGGTCAAAATTCAATTTTTGAACTGTATTGAGGAAGGAGGGGAAGAAACGGACGTTCGGGGTTTGCTCAGGAAAGCCCGGAAACCCGGGGAACGCGATGAAGTCATCCAGGTAAGCGCCGAAGCGCTTGACGAAATCGAGTGCGTGAGGCAGTGCAATCAGCGTGATCCGCGCGTCGGGGAGAGCGGACCTCAGTGCCCGGAAGGCGGGCACAGCAGTTAATAGATCTCCGAACCGTAAAGCTCTGAGAATAACGATATTTTTCAGCTGCCCGATTTTCTGTCGCGCGTGCATATCCAGACTCTAATTTTTGATTCTCAGGGATGTCATTTCAGGGGGATCTTATGCAAAAATGGAAGATGTGGTTTGCGCTATATACCAGGGACCCTCAACACCGCAAAATCATGCGCTTGAACACGAACCGTTCGGAGATCGTATTCCTTCGTATTCAAACTCCCTGCCCGAAATGCATCCAGGCGAACAGGGTAACTATATCGGCGCGAACGTCTCTTATCAATGATGATTCTCCCTTGCGCAGGGGCAGGGTTTTCCCCCTCGCGTCAGATCTCGGCTGCCAATGGAGAGCGTTACAAATGATCCCATGGCCCTGTCCATTCGCATGAGCAACAGGGTTATGCCGCGAACAGAAGCTGCGTGGACCTATCCATACCAGCCACGAAGGTGATGGCATGTGAGGGTCCTTTGGATGCATCAGCATCCCATTTGATCGCTCAAAATCAATACGGGAAATCCCTATGTTACCTGTAGATACATCCCTGATTGTTCGGCAAGAAGTGAATGATATAGTTACTCTGCGGGTAACAAAAACGCGCTGCGGGTGTCTGCAATACCGAATGAATTGTTATGGCGGGCAGCAACGATCTCAGCTCTCCCGCCAGGGAAATCCACTTCAGGAAAGAAAGATATGAGTTCAACCACCAATAAAAATTTGTCCCCAAATGTTGTCGAGGCACGTGAATTAACGAAGATGTTTGGAGAAGAAGCGGCTGTTAATGCAGTCACCATGCATGTCCCACGCGGCAGCATCTTTGGATTCATCGGTCCCAGCGGATGCGGCAAAACCACAACCGTGAGGTTGTTGACCGGTGTCCACAAACCCACCTCGGGAGAACTGACCGTTCTGGGCAAGAATCCGGTCAATTTCACCAAGTCGGACCGTGAGAAGATCGGTTACCTCATCCAGAATTTCGTTCTATATCCGGAGCTAACCGTCTGGGAGAACCTGAATTTCACGGCCTCTTTCTACGGCGTGAGCCTGCTGCGGAGACATGTTCGCCTGAACAAGTTGCTGGAATTTGTTGAGCTAGCCGACGACAGGAACAAGCTGGCAAGCGCTCTCTCTGGCGGTATGAAAAGGCGCCTGAGCCTGGCAGCCACCATGGTGCACAACCCCGAGCTGCTCTTCCTGGATGAGCCCACCGCCGGCATCGATCCATTGCTGCGGCGAAAGTTCTGGGACTTTTTCAAGGAGCTCCAGACCGAGGGGCATACGCTGTTTGTCACCACTCAGTACGTGGGCGAAGCTGCTTATTGCGACCTGGTTGGCGTGATGTACGAAGGGCGATTGCTGATGGTCGAGACCCCCGAGAACTTGCGCAAGAAAGCGTTCGGCGGCGAGATCGTGAGTATCAAAACTTCGGATTGGATCCGCTATGAGAACCGGAAAAAGCTGGAGGAGCTCCCGTTCGTGCAGGGCAAGGTGAAAGTGATCAACGATCAGGAGATCGAGCTCATTGTGGATGAAGCAAGCACGGCGATGCCGGCGCTGATCGAAGCCGGCAAGGCTGCGCGCATCAATATCGAGACGATCGAAGAGATCATCCCACCCTACGACGATGTGTTCGTGCGATTAATCGAGAGGGAAACCCAGGAGAAGGCCGATGTCCAGATTGCTTAAGTTTTTTATCCGTATTTCCTCGTTCGTCAGCAAGGAGCTGACAGAGATCCTCCGCCAGCCCCGGCTGGTGCTCACCCTGGTGTTCGGTCCCTTCCTGGTCATGTTCCTGTTCGGCCTAGGCTATCCGGAGCAAAACCGCGCCTTGCGCACAACCTTCGTGGTGGAAGATCCCGCTTCGTTGGATGGCAATATGGATCTGTTTACCAGTATTACCAGCCCTGTGATCGAGAACCAGGGGATCGAAAACAACAAAGAGCTCGCCCTGGCAAAGCTGGCTCTCAACCAGACCGACCTGGTCATCGTCGTGCCGGACAAGCCTTTCGAGACGGTGCAGAATAATCAACGTGCCCAGTTTGTGGTGTATCACAATGAGGTGGATCCGTTCCAGATTGGCTACATCCAGTCTGCCGCGCGGATCTATGTGGACGATGTCAATCGCAGTCTCCTGGAATCGGTCACCCAGCAGGGCCAGGCGGATGCCGGTTCGCTGCAGACCGACCTGGAGAATGCCATTGTGAAAACCCAGGCGATCAAGAGCGTGCTCCCCCCTGGAGATCCCAACGCCGCGCAGGTCAGTGATCTGGAATCCGACCTGACGGACGCGCACGACAAGCTGACGACCTTCCGCTCGCTGGGCGCTTCGGTGTTGATCAATCCCTTCGAGGCGGAGACGAACTCGCTGATGAATATCATCTTTACACCGACCGAGTTCTTTGCCCCGGCAGTGATCGTCCTGCTCCTGCAGCACCTCTCGATCACGTTTGCCTCGCTGTCGATCGTCCGCGAGCGCCGCTCCGGGATCATCGAGCTGTTCCGGGTCGCGCCGATCAGCGCCTTTGAGACTCTGATCGGGAAATTTCTGAGTTACCTGACGTTCGAAATCCTGCTGGCAGGCGTGATCACCGTCCTGGCGGTCTGGCTGTTGAAAGTCCCCATGTTTGGCGACTGGTGGAGCTATGCCCTGGCGGTCACTGTGTTGCTCTTCACCGCGCTGGGTGTCGGCTTCCTGATCTCGCTGATCTCGCAGACGGACACGCAGGCCGTCCAGTACTCCATGCTGCTGTTGCTGGCGAGCATTTTTTTCAGCGGCTTCTTCCTCGACCTGCGCCTGATGTGGGAGCCGATGAAAGTCCTGGCATGGTCGCTGCCTGCCACCTACGGCATCCGCATGCTGCAAGACATCATGTTACGCGGCGCGGAGGCGCCCGCCATTATCCTCGGCGGGTTGGCGCTCATCGGGGTTGGTCTCTTCTTTATCGACTGGTTAATTCTGCGAAGCCGGATGGAAGGTCAGTACTCTTCCTGAAAGTACTCGGCGGTCCGGCTCACCAGATAGTTGAGCCGGTCTGCCAGACTCGCACTTTCCCGATTGCGGGAGTTTTGCAAACGCCTTTTCAATTCGAAAAGGCGTTTTCTGATATCGCCCACCTGTTCCGCTGTCTCCGTAGAGAAGGCCGGCATCGCGAAAGGGTACAGGTGCTGGAACAGGATTTGCACTGCCACAGCCAGTGGCGGCGCCAGCACCACACCGATGAATCCAAACGTCTCTGCCATGGCGATCACGGCCAGGACAATCAACAGCCCGCTGTATTTGTGACGGGGGAAGAAGCGAGGCTCGATGACCAGCGACAATATCAACATAATACCAATGGTGTATAGTGTTGCCAGGATCCCTACTGTGGACGAGATTCCAATCCCGAGAACCAGGGCCGGCAAAACGGCGATGATGGCGCCGAACCAGGGGATGAGCCTGACGATCGCTCCCCACAACGCCAGCAGGATCGGGTAACGGATCCCCAGCACGGAATAGCCAAGCCACAGCAGCAGCCCCGCCAGGACGCTCTGGACCAGCTCACTGCGCAGATATTCCCCTACGCCATTCTCTACGGACCGCCAGACGTGTAACGCCCTGGGATGATGCCTCTCCGGTAGAAGAGAGAGAGCCAGGCGCTCGAAACGGAACTGGTCCGCGCTCCAGTACAGGCTGAGAACGAGGACAAGGGCGATCTGCCCAAGAATGGAGAAGAAGTTGGAGGCAGCCCCAAAGATGCCTTCCAGAACAGGGATGCCGCCCTCGCCGGTCAAAGCCCGATAAAAGTCGGCAGAGGGAGGCAGCTGCTCTGCCAGGGTCTGCTGGAATACGCTTCCGCTTGTGGGCCATTCCACCTTGGCGCGATCGTAGTTCGAGACGAAGTCATCCGTCGCCGTCTGCAGCTCGTTGACAAGGGGTGGGCCGGCCAGCAAGACGGAGCTGACAATGGCAGCAACCAGCAGGAAATAAACAATCCCTAACGCTAGCCGCTTCGGCACCTTCCGACCGGTAATCGTGCTGATGATGGGCCGCAGGGCAGCAGCAACCGCCAGGGACAAGACGAATAACAGGATGGCAACACTGAATTGCCACAACAAAAGCAAAATAATGAGTGTGATCACAACGACGGTCGTATAGCGAAAGATCCGAATCATACCGTCTCTCCCTCTTTTCTCATTTGCCCCAACAGCTGATTGAGCTCCTCGGCAAGATTGTAGATCTCCAGCCGGTCCGCTTCCGGCAGGTCCTGAAAAGCCGGATTCTTGTTCGACGTCTCATAGATGGTCTGCATCAGCTCCTGGCTCTCATCGATCAGGGTCTGGATCTGTAGCCCTCGCTCTTCCCCCTGCCTGGCAGACTCTGCTGCCGTAAGAACGACTCGGCTGACCATCAGCTGGATGATCGCTGCCAGGGGCAGAGCAAGGAGCGCGCCCATGAAACCAAACACGGAGCTGAAGGCGATCAAAGACAGCAGCACAATGATCGGATTCACGCCCATGGCATTCTTCATGATCCTCGGCACAAGGACGGTGTTCTCCAGCATCTGGATTACGATCGTCGCCACCACCACCCACATGGCTTTGCTGGGAGCGATCGTCAGCGCCACAAGGAATGCCGGGACGGCTCCGAGCGCCGGCCCGAAAATGGGCACCATCTCCATGACGCCCGCGAAGACCGCTAATACCAGCGTGTAGGGCAGGCCTATTAATAGATAGGCAATAAATCCGGCGACGCCGATCGCAAGGCAGAGAAGTCCCTGTCCGCGCACATACCCGCCGATCTTGGATTCGGCGAGCTGGATGAACTCCCGAACCCGTTTTCGGCGCTGGGCTGGAAAGACGCGCAGCATCGACCGCAGCATGATATTGCCTTCCTGCGTCCAGTAGTAGGCAAGCAGGAAGACGGCGAGTATGTTAAGCAGTCCTTTTAAGGCCAGATTTGTGTATAGCAGTGTTTGGGAGACCTGCGTGATCACCTCTTCCTCACCCCCCGTGCCCCGGTTCCCCAGCAAGGATACTTGCGCAGGAAACCGCCAGCCGATGTTCTGGAAAAGCCGGTTGGGTGAGTTGATCAGCGCGCTGCGGATCGTTGAATAATACTCGGGCAAATTCTTGGAGATCTCGGTCACCTGATCGGCAAGCAGTGGCAGGATCATTGCCAGGAAACCGACCAGCAAGCCCGCGAGCACGATGTAGATGAGGATGATACCTACAGAACGCGCGATGCCACGTCGATGAAGCCAATCGACTGCCGGGCGAATCGCCGTTCCAATGACGATAGCCACAAAGAACAGGAACAGCACAACTCGCAGGCTGTACAACAACCAGAACGTTAAAAAGACGCAGACCACAAAGACAGTTGCAAGAATAACCTGACCCGTGGTCCACGTTCCAACTCCTTCAGAAGGGGAGGATTTCATGGTTCCAAGCGAATAACCGTCCCGGTAGTGTCCACGCGATAGCGGTACACCTGGTTATTAATGTCGAATGTGAGTAACCAACCGGGAGTGATTACTTCCGCGCAAGCTTCGTCGCCTTCCGGCAGGCCCAGACAGCTATTGGGCCAATCCATCTTCTCCACCGCCTGAATCTGAATGCTCCCTGCAGAAACTCCCAGGGTCTCGCTAATCCGGTTCTGGACATTCAGGGCAACATCCGGCGGCAGAGCACCCTCCAGAGCCGGATTTTCCTGGGTCGCGGGAACATTCGAGCGGCTGGTGCTGCAGGCCGCCAGAACCAGCAGAGCGCCCAGCAGCACCACGATCCACCGTTTCGTCATGTTAGAACCAGTTGAAGAGCAGGCCCAGGACGACCAGGAGCAACAGGAACCCGACGATTCCGCTGCCACCATAGCCCCAGCTGCGACTGTAGGGCCACACGGGCAGTGCGCCCAGCAGCAACAGCACCAGGATGATAATTAGAATGGTACTCATAAGCTTCTCCTTTTATTTGTTTATTTAACATTCCAGAGGGGAGCATGCTCCCCTCTGGAATGTGTTTCCGACAGAAGGGGTACAACTATACGTGATCGTCCGCGTCCCAGTGATCGAGGAAATCATCGATCTCGCGTTCGGCTTCCAGCTCGGTATAGCCATAGCGTTCCTGCAGCACGCCAGCCAGGCGGTCGCGCTTGCCGGCAATCTGGTCCAGTTCATCATCGGTGAGGTCGCCCCACTTCTCACGAACGGCACCACGTAACTGCATCCATTTGCCTTCCAAAATATTCCGGTTCATACTTGATCTCCTTTTTTAGTCTTGATACTTATTTGCCCTTTTCCCTGAAGGATCAGAAGGGCATATCTCTTCCACACCTAAAGATGTGTTTCCCGATCGTAGGTTGTCACCTGGCTGGTGGGCGCCCGGTAAAATAGCACCCAGATCAGGCGGACGATCGCCCAGCCGATCAGCGGGTAGACAATCATGGCGATCAGCGACGTAATTTCCAGTACAGAGTTTCCAAACGCTGGATTCGCCACAATGTTACGGAACGGCCACAGGAACAGGTCACTCAACTGGTAGACAAATGCAACGAACCAGCTGGCAGGATTCGCGCCGATCAGGAGCAAGGCAACTCGAATACCGATCAGCGCTTCCAGCCCACCAAAGAGCAACCAAATGAACTGTGAGACTTTGTAAATGGCCTCACGATATTCCAGGTTTACATTTTGAACGACATGCTCTTCATGGACGTGGTCACCATGTTGGTCGACCACAACTCGTTTACGCTGTGCGATCTGATCTCTATCTAAGGTCATCTGGTACCTCCTTGTAAGCCCTATGCTTAATAGACCCGGCGCCGTGTGAACAAGCCGAGGATCAACGAGAGAATGGCCGAGCCCACAATACCCCACACAACTGGGAACGACTGGCCTTCAATATTGACCGTGAAGATTTCCGGCAATCCCAATTGTCCAGCCAGCCAGACTCCGACATATGCTCCAATAAAGCCAACGATGATGGACATCAAGCATCCACCAAAGGAATAGCCTGAGATGGACTGACCTAAGCCACCCACAATACCTGCAATCAAGAGTAGGACCAACAACCCTGTCAGCGTCATGTTCTACCTCCGTACCATCAGCCGTTCCGAGCAATCTCCATTCGCAAGCTCATCTCCGAGCGCACGAAACTTATACGCACTTCTCAGTCGAAGCTACTCATACTATAAGATTGAGACATGCTTATATCAATGGGGGATGTTCCTACTGAGTTAGGCGGTTCCCTAGCTGGGTGATTTAAAGCAATCAGGGTTGTGGCCGGTTCTGCCGATCACAACCCTGGTAGGGATCTCTGTTCTTCTTCTAGCTTCCTCGCCGGGCAAGGATGCGCTGCGCAATATGCTTCAGCGTGACCATCGACTCGGTTTCGAATTTACGCATCAGCAGCTTCAAATAACTTTCCACCTGTTCCGCATCCATATTCAGGAACAGCGCAATATCCTCCGGCGACCGGTCCTGGAGCAGCTGCTCCAGGATATCTACTTCCCGTTTCGTCAGAGTCTGCTCTTCCACAGATGGGATGCCGCTCTGCCGCAAAGCGCGCGGACTGAACCAGCTCTTCCCGCCATGCATGATGCTCCGGATCGCATCGAGCAGCATCATGGGAGCTTCATCCTTGGTGATATAACCGGCTGCCCCGTTCTCCAGCATGCCAAGAATATAGTCCCGATCACTGTAGGAGCTGACCGCCAGCACCTTCATGCCAGGCTGCAGGTTGCGGATATGGCGCATGACCATATCCCCTCTTTGATCTGGCAGCTCGATATCCAGCAAAAGGATATCCGGGTCTTTGGTAGCAACAAGCTCGATTGCTTCTGCCCCATTTGCTCCCTCTCCTACAATGATCATGTCTGCGGCCGTTTGTAGCAGGTTTTTTATACCAGCCCGCACCCCGGCGTGATCGTCAACAATCACCACCTTGATTTGCTTCTCGACCATTAAGTTTCTTCTGCCAGTTTCATCCGTGAGACTCGTTTCTGGTGAAGTCATACGTTCCATGTTCTCTAGTTACAGTTTACTGGAAGAAGAGAAGGTGGGGCAATGGGGATTTACCCTAATTCCTAAGAGCGATCCTCCGCACTGACGTGCAAGTCCCGCTTGACCAGGCTCTCCTGGACTGCCAGGATCGCCGCCTCGACCCGCGAAACCACACCCAACTTGCGGAAAATCGCGTGCAGGTGCTTTTCCACGGTCTTTACGCTGATCCCGAGGGCAATGCCGATCTGGTTGTTGGTCTTGCCCTCCACGACGAGATTCAGCACATCCAGCTCTCGGGAAGTCAAATCGCTGCTGCCCTCCTGCTCCTTGAGCAGGATCTGGCTCAACAGGGCAGCCACTTTGCGGCTAACCCAGCCCACTTCGCCGTGGGCGACCCCGCGCACGGCCTGGACGATCTCTTCCGGGACCTCGTCTTTCAGCAGGTAGCCAGAGGCGCCATACGTCAACAGCTGGGAGATGAATTCCCGGTCGTTGTAGGAGCTCAAGCCAAGGATACGCGCGTTGCTCCCGATCTTATACGCCCGCTTGATGATTTCCACGCCGCTCATATCCGGCAGTTTCATATCGAGGAGCACCACATCGGGTTTCAATTCCTCGATCTTCTTCAGCGCATCTTCCCCGGTGTGCGCTTCGCCCACCACGGTAATTCCAACGGCGGGGGCCAACAGATCCCGGATGCCCTTGCAAATGATGGGATGGTCGTCCACGATCAAAACACGAATATCTGCCATAGGTTATCTCTCTTCTCTCAGAATTCTCTGAATTCTACTCGACCGACTCTCTCCACGGAATGGTGACTCGGATGGTCGTGGAGTGCCCGGGCTTGGATTGCACTTTGAAGACGCCGCCCAGAGCGTTGGCTCGTTCTGCCGCGCCCGCCAGGCCGTAATGTCCCTGTCGCACGAAATCGATCCAGTTGGACGGCACATGGAAGCCTCTGCCATTATCCGTGATCTCGAGGTTTGCCTCTTCCGCGTCAAAGGAGAAACGGACGTGGACCTCGGTGGCTTTGGCATGCCGAATCACATTGGCAAGTGACTGCTGGAAGATCCGGAACAGAGCCAGGCGGACTTTCTCCGGTAGGATCTGCCGGTCATGCGCCAGCGAAAGCTTAATATTCAGGTTGGGATGTTTCTCCACGATGTCATTGGCATGCGAGCGAATGGCATTCTCGAGACCGAAGTTAAAGATCGTCGGTGGTCTCAATTCCTTGGCGGTCGCACGCAGATCCTGGAGTACATTCTGGATGTGCTGCTTCACATCGCTCAGCGCGTCCTTCAATTTGGGGTCTGCATTGCTGCGCAATTCCTCGATCCGGTAGATAGCGCTGTAGAGAGACTGCATCGGGCTGTCGTGAAGCTCCTGAGCCAGGCGCAGCCGTTCGAGCTCCATGCTCGCCTGCAGCCGGTTATTCAGCTCCGCCATTTCCAGCTCGATGCGCTTCTGCTCGGTAATATTCTCCACAATACCCACCACAAGGGCAGGTTCGCGGTCGTCCCCTCGTTTGATTACCGTGAATATCGTTTTGACCCACAGAATAGACTGATCGCCGTGCAGGGTCCGGTGCTCGAAGCGAAACGTTGATGTGCCCTTGTTTTTCACATCCTGAAACAACTTGACGGCCTTCCGCACGTCATCGGGGTGCAGGAACTTGTGGAAATAGTTGCCGACCAGCGCCTCTTCGGCATAACCGATCATGGATTGGAAAGCATGATTGGTCTGTAGAATTCTGCCTTCCAGATCCAGCACCTTAATCCCCACGGTAACAGATTCGAAGATCGAGCGGAATCGCTCCTGGCTGATCGCCAGCGCTTGCTTGGCAGATAACCGCTCGGTGATCTCGGCGTGAAGCGATTCGAACAGACGGCAGTTTTCGATGGCAAGAGCAGCGCGGTACGCAATGTCAGTCAAGAAGGACTGGTCTTCCACCGTGTAGGGTTTACCGCCGCGATGACGCGAGAGACCGATCGTTCCCACCACCCCACTGCGCCCTACCAGGGGTACGATCAACACGCTTTCTACACCGATCACGTCAATCAACTCCTGGAGCGCGGGGATCGTAACCGCCCGCAATTGCTCGGGCGAAATGGAGGGAATCAACAGGGGTTGGCTGGAGCGGATAACGCTGCCCCCCAGAGTCTGGCTGTGCTCGTATTCGAACGTCGGCTGGAAGAATTTCCTCAGCAATGATTGGGCTGTCGGATCCGGATCGTAGAAGGCAGTGA
Source organism: Anaerolineales bacterium (assembly GCA_036833655.1). Taxonomy (GTDB): domain Bacteria; phylum Chloroflexota; class Anaerolineae; order Anaerolineales; family Villigracilaceae; genus Defluviilinea. The sequence continues at coordinate 12,098 of DAITPI010000065.1, forward strand.
TTCGCAGCTTGTCGCCATTGGCGTTCAGCAATGTGATCAGGCTGAGGTCGCCGATCATCTGCGCCGTGAACTTCGCCACCAGGTTCAAGATGGCATTCAAGTCGTTGCCCGCCTCGGCAATGGAATGCGAAAAGCTATAGAGCGCCTCGGTCTGGCGAGCGTGTTTCTCCCGGGATAGCTCGATCTGTTTGCCGTAGTCGATATCGCGGATGATGGCAATCGCCCCATCGACATTGCCGTTCTCGTCGCGCAAGACCTCCGCGGAGAAAGCGATCCAGATCCCCTGTGGATCGTCTTCGCCTCGCAGGATCATCTCTTCCGGATCCTGGACAGGCTCGGCTCGTAAGGCACGGGCGAGCGGGGTCTTTTCGGCGGGGTAAAGCATCACGCCGTCATCCAGGTACAGGCCAAAGGCACTGGGCCACTCCGCGAGTGCCAGTTCAGCATCGGGGTCCCCCAGGAGGGACCGGGCAGCCCGGTTCATGTATTGGATCCGTCCTTGCCAGTCCACAGCAACGATCGCAATCGGAATGGCGTCAAATGCTTTCTCAGCTGGCAGTGCCTGCTGCTCAAGATTGACAAGCAAGGTTTTGGTTGTATTCGAATTTTTCTTTCGGTGAGTCGATCGGCCAGGTTTGGTCATAATCGATTTCTCTACCATCCATATGTTCCTTCTTTGAATGATTCGTAATCACTGCTTAAGAAGTCAGCCCGGAAATTGTAGTAATGGAACAATGAAGAAATCGATGCTCGACGCAGTAAGCCGGACGTCCCCTGTCTTGCAATAATGATAACATTAAACAGCGTTTAGATTAGGGCGGATTTATAGCACATTCGCCGGGTATGCGAGATAGACTTTTGTATGAGCCACCTGATCTCCGGCTCTTTCTCTTGGGCGCCCACTGCAGGTGCGTTGAGTTAAAAGGAAGGTCTGTGCAGAGCATGCTCTGCACAGACCGATCTCAATCTATCAGACTTCTAAACAACTGACTCTGCTTACGGGGTCGCGGTAGCCTGCGTGCCTGTCCCACCAATGCCCATACCTCCGTTGTTCTGCCAGAAGGTATCAAATTCACTGTTCCAGCCAGAGGTGCTTGTGTCAGGGAACTGGTCATCCTGGAAGGATGGCGCATTCTGCAGGGTAGTCGCATCCACCTTGAGGGTGAAAGCGCCTGCTGCCCCATTCCACTGGAAGAGGTTCAGCGGGACGGGGATCCAGCGCTCGCCATCGGCAAAGGCTGCCATAATGACGATGTACATAATGTCGCCGCTATCCGTGTCGATGATCATATCTTCGATGGTGCCGGTCGTATTACCCTCGTCGGTACCCACACCAGTTCCACCGGTGCCGGTGGTGGTCGTTGCCGTAGCAACAGCCGCGCCGCCCGGAGCAGCTGTGGCCGTTCCGGCCTCGGTTGTGGCAGTCGCCTGGCCGTTACCGATACCCGTGCTCGTGCCCTGACCCTGGGCTCCCCAGTTGATCGTGGACCCAAGCACGTCGCTCGCTAGCACCACACCTTGCAGAGCTTCACCCTGGCCTGTGCCGGTTCCCGCGCCAGTCCCAGTGCCTGTTCCGGCCATGGTTGTAGCCGTAGCCTGCGCTGTACCAGTGGTAGTCG
>DAITPI010000066.1:0-13659 GCA_036833655.1 Anaerolineales bacterium
CTATCCGACGCCGTGCTCTATGGAGTGCGGACTTTCCTCGATCCCGACAACGCAGGACCGCGATCGCCCAACCGACCTGAGGCGAGAGTATGATACACGCAAGAGAACCCCGCGTCAACTGCCAGGAAGCAGATTCAAACGATACTCCTAAACTCGCCCTTTTGGCTATCGCCTTGCACAACAGGCTTAAAGCCCCGATCGGCGAGAATCAATTTATTAATTTCTCAGACAAGCGGTAAAATAAGCAAGGCGAAGAATCCTATACAAAACGTGGAGTGTCTGTGAGCAACTGGCCCGGGAAATATGTCATTGGTCTGACCGGTAACATCGCAACCGGCAAAAGCGTTGTTCGACGCATGCTGGAACACCTCGGCGCGTACACCATTGATGCGGATGCACTGTCGCATCGGGTGATTTCCAAGGGTGCGCCCGGCTACCAGCCCGTTCTGGAAGCCTTCGGCATGTGGCTCATGGATAAAGATGGGCAGATCAATCGCGGCAAGCTCGGGCGTGTGGTGTTTTCTGACCCGGAAGCGCTAAAACAGCTCGAAGGCATCATCCACCCCTATGTGGGCCAGGCGATCGATATCCTGGTCCGGCGCGCCCATCAGCGCGTCATCGTGGTCGAGGCGATCAAACTGCTCGAATCGGGGCTTCGGAATCAATGCGATAGCGTCTGGGTGACCGACGCGCCCCAGGAGGTCCAGGTGGAGCGGCTGATGCGCAAGCGTGGCATGAGCCGGGCGGACGCGCTGCAGCGCGTCCAGGTCCAGTCGGCGCAAAAGGAGAAACTGGCAGCCGCCGATGTGGTCATTACCAACAAGGGCTCGTATGACGATTTGTGGAAACAGGTCAATGACGCCTGGCGGCGAGCTGCTCTCACGCCCGAAACGGGTCCCAGTACACAGGTCTTTACGAAGCCCGTTGGAGCGTTCTCTCTACAACGCGGCAAGCCCCGCGACTCGCAGAAGATCGCCGACTTGATCACCCGTCTGAGCAAGGGCAAGCGTCCCATGACGCAGAGCCAGGCGATGGAAGCTTTCGGAGATAAAGCGTTTCTGCTGCTCCATATGGGCCAGGAACCGGTTGGACTCACCGGCTGGCAGGTGGAAAACCTGGTGGCGCGCATCACCGATCTCTATCTCGATCAGCGTATCCCTCCCGATCAGGCTTTGCCGCTCCTCATTCAGGAGGTGGAGCGCGCCTCGGGTGAGCTGCAGTGTGAAGCCGCGCTGATCTTCCCGCCCACAGATCTTGCTGGCCTGGACCGTGTCTGGGAAAAACTTGGTTATGCCCGGCGCACTCCCGATCAGCTGGGCGTGCAAGCCTGGGAGGACGCTGCGCTTGAATCCATGCCCCGGGGCTCGGCGCTTTTCTTCAAGCAGCTACGCACCGACCGCGTTCTCAGGCCGATATAAACGCATGCCATAAGAGGCATTCACGCCTCTCGCGCGATGTCTTTTCCAAGGGCGGGAAGCTGTTGCAAAAGTGGGCTGGAAAATGTCATGTCCTTACGACTGTTCTAAGCCCAGATTCAGCCACTGGTACTATACTGACTAACGCGTTCAAAAGCCTTGCACTGAGTGCAGTGAACGTGCTAGCGCTCGTTTGAACAAATGACCAACTTTCTTAACAACATCCTCTTTATTTTTCAACGCCTGAACTGGTTGAGCGTTCTCGACATTCTGTTGGTCACGTCGATCTTCTTTGTCGTCATGTATTCTCTGCGCGACACGCAGGCGATGGTGCTCTTGAGAGGGGTGATCTTTCTGGTTGTTGCCCTTGTCTTGCTCACGACATTAGTGGAGCTGCCTGCGTTTTCCTGGCTGGTCCAGAGTGCGCTTCCGGCATTGCTGCTCTCGATCCCGGTCATTTTTGCACCTGAGATCCGCCGCGCCCTCGAACGGCTGGGACGCGCCGGCACGGTCACGATCATCCAATCGACAGGCCAGGCAACCGATGAGGATTTGCAGAAGGCGTTGCATGCGGTTGTGGAAGCAGCCGCGCGGCTTTCGGCGCGCCAACATGGAGCTTTGATCGTCATCCAGCGCATGGACAGCCTCGACCAGTATATCGAGACCGGGGTACAGATGCGGGCGCAGGTCACGCCTGAATTGCTTCTGCAAATCTTTTATCCCGATACCCCTCTGCATGACGGCGCGGTCGTGATCGCCCAGGTACGGATCGTCGCGGCAGCGTGTGTAATGCCGCTCTCGGCGAGCGGCATCCTCAACCGGTCCCCCGAGCGCCAGATGGGCCTGCGGCACCGCGCGGCGCTGGGGATCTCCGAGGTCAGCGACGCGATCGCTGTGGTCGTTTCCGAGCAGAGCGGCTCGATCTCGATCGCCCACGCGGGCCGCATGATCCGTCGCATCGACCCCGAGCGGCTGGAAAATATCCTGGCAGCATTCTTCCGGACGGATGCTACTCTGCCGCAGCGCGCATGGCTGCGGCGCTTCTTCCCCAACATTCTTCGCAAGGATGAATAACATGCGCCTGCTTGCCAAGAACATCCGTACATTTCTCCTTGCGCTTATCCTGGGCGTTGCCGTCTGGGTATCCGCCGTCTCGGCGGCCGATCCAAATGACGTGCGTACATTTCCGCGGCCCGTCCCGATCGAGCTCGTCGGGCAGGATCCATCTCTTGTGCTGACGAATGAAATTCCAGCCACGATGGAAGTCTCCCTGCGTGCACCACGTTCCGTGTGGGATGCACTCGTTGCCACGGACGATGCTGTCCGGGCAGTCCTGGATCTGTCGGGATTGAGCGCCGGAGAGCATATGCAAGAGATCCAGGTCATGGTCGCCTTACGACCGTATCAGATCGTTCTTGCCAACCCGTCGGCTATCCCTGTTGTGTTGGAACCCGTCTCCACCCAGACGTTCCCGCTTTCCCTCTCCCTGAGCGGACAACCTGCCGCGGGCTACCAGGTCGGCGAAGCGACCATGGAATTGACCGAGGTGACGGTTTCGGGTCCGAGATCGCTCGTTCAGAGAGCCACGCGGGCGCGTGTTCTCGTCAGCCTGGATAGCGTACGCGAGAGCATTGACGAATCGATCCCAATCCAAATCCTGGATGCCCAGAACGAAGTGCTGCAGGGACTGACCATCAACCCCGAGTCGGTCCGGGTGAATGTGCCCATCAGCCAGCAGGGCGGATTCCGGGATGTGGCGGTCAAAGTGATCGTGCAGGGCCAGCAGGCGCCCGGCTATCGCATTGAGAATATCTCTGTCTTTCCGCCGGTCATCACGGTCTTCGCCTCCGACCCTGAGCTCGTGAACGAGCTGCCAGGCGTGGTCGAGACACAGCCTCTCAATCTCCAGGACCGTAAGGAGGATATCTCCACTCGTTTGTCGCTGAATTTGCCGGAGAACATTACAGTGGTCGGCGCGCAGACTGTTCAGGTGCAGGTCAGTATATCGCCCATCCAGACCAGCCTCACATTGCTGAATCAGCCGATCAACGTCAATGGACTGGAGGAAGGCCTGGCTGCCCAGGTGTTCCCGCAGACTGTGGATGTGATCATCTCGGGCCCGCTGCCCGTGCTGGATGCGCTGGCATCCCAGGACATCACGGTATCCGTGAACACAACGGGGCTGGAAATCGGGACCTACCAGCTCACGCCGGAAATAAAAGTGCTGGTCGAGAATGTGCTGGTAGAATCTATCCTCCCCGGCACGGTGGAGGTCGTGATCTCCCCGCCTCTCACACCGACCATTACGCCGTTCCCAACGCCATAACGGAAATTCGATCTACCCGCAATCGAACTGCAGGAAAACCCGGAAGCAATCATGCCTAAACCAATTGTCGCTCTCGTTGGCAGACCCAACGTAGGAAAAAGCACGCTGTTTAACCGTCTCGTCGGGGAACGTCTTGCCATTGTCGACGATACGCCCGGCACCACGCGCGACCGTCTCTTCGGCGAGGCCGAATGGAACGGGCGTGCCTTTCACGTGGTGGACACCGGCGGCATTGACCCCACGCACGGGGGCAAGGCTCCGCTTTCGATTGGCTCTGCCGACTTTATCAGCGAGATCCGCCAGCAGGCGCGGGTTGCCATCGATGAAGCGGATGCGGTGCTCTTTGTCAACGACGGCGAGACCGGCGTGACGGCTCCCGATCTGGAGGTAGCGAACATCCTGCGTCGCTCCCAAAAGAAACTGCCCGATGGGACATTCTGGCCTCCTATCTTCGTCGTCGCCAACAAGACCGAGTCAAGAGGGCGGCGCGACGAGGCCTCCCAATTCTACGAGCTGGGATTGGGCGAGCCCTATCCTGTCTCGGCGGTGCATGGCACCGGGACCGGCGATCTGCTCGATGCGCTGGTCGCTTCGTTCCCCGAGCAGCAAGAGGAGGAAGAGGACGATAGTATCAAGATCGCCATCGTCGGGAAACCCAACGCGGGCAAATCGAGCCTATTGAACAAGCTGGTGGGCGAAGAGCGCGCCATTGTAAGCCCCATCCCCGGCACGACGCGCGATGCCACCGATACAAAGATCGAGTTCAACGGTCTGCCCATCACGTTGATCGACACCGCAGGCATCCGCAAGCGCGGCAAAATCGAGCCCGGTGTGGAACAGTTCAGCGTGCTGCGCTCGTTCAAAGCCATCGAGCGCGCCGATGTGGCGCTGCTGATGATCGATGCGACCACAGGCATTACCTCGCAGGATGCCCACATCGCCGGCTTTGTCCTCGAAGAGTGGAAGTCGTGCGTGGTGATCGTCAATAAATGGGACGCGGTTGAAAAAGATGCCTTCACCATGGAGGAATACACCCGCAAGATCCGCGCCGACCTGAATTTCATGGATTACGTCCCGCTGCTGTTCATCTCTGCCAAAACAGGCCAACGCGTGGACCAGGTGCTGCCCATGGCATTGCGCGTCCAGGAGGAGCGCCTGGCGCGCCTGACGACATCCAAGATCAACGAGGTCATCCATAAAGCCCAGGATGCACATCCGCATCCCTCGCACGCGGGGCGGCAGCTCAAGATGTTCTATGGCACCCAGGTCCGCTCCGATCCACCCACCTTCATGATCTACGTCAACGATCCCACGCTGATGCACTTCAGTTACTTGCGCTATTTAGAGAATCAGATACGCGCCGAGTACGGATTCCTGGGAACGCCGATCAGGATTGTGACGAAGGGCAGAAGAGAATAGCTATCAGCATTCAGCTAGCAGCCATCCATTCTTTGCTGAGTACCGATAGCCGAAAGCCATAGCAACCATGCCTCATAACAACACATACGACTTCGTAATCATCGGAAGTGGCTTCGGGGGCAGCGTCTCTGCGATGAGACTGGCGGAAAAAGGCTATTCGGTCCTGGTTCTCGAAAAAGGCAAACGCTTTGAGGAGAAGGATTTTGCCAGATCCAACTGGCAGTTCTGGAAGTACCTCTGGGCGCCCGCTTTGCGCGCCTATGGAATTCTGCAGATCAGCATCCTCAAAGGTGTGATGGTCCTGCACGGGGCGGGTGTAGGTGGTGGAAGCCTGGGATATGCAAATGTCCTGGAGGTCCCGAGCGAGGAGACCTTTGCCACTCCCGCCTGGAACCGGTGCATAAAATGGGGTGAAGTATTGCATCCACATTTCGAGACAGCGAAGAAGATGCTCGGCGCTGCGCGCAATCCGAAACTGTGGCAAGCTGATCAGGTCCTCCGGCAAATGGCAGAGGAACGCCGCGTGGGGCATACCTTCCGCGCCACAGATGTCGGCGTCTATTTCGGCGAGGCGGAGCAAACCGTCCCAGACCCGTATTTCAATGGGGAAGGTCCTGTCCGCGCCGGCTGTAATCACTGCGGCGGCTGTATGGTGGGATGCCGTTACAATGCCAAAAATACGCTGCCCAAGAATTATCTGTACTTTGCGGAGAAGAATGGCGCGGAGATCAAGGCAGAAACAGAAGTCGTGGATGTGAGACCATGGACAACAGACCAAAGAGAATCCCTGGGCAATAGTCCAGCCTGCAATGCCCGTTATTCCGTTACATATCGATCTTCGACCTCACCACTGAAAAAACATCGGGTTGCCTATACGAAAAACGTGGTCTTCTCTGCAGGTGTGCTGGGGACGATGAAACTGCTGCTAAATCTGCGTGACGTGAAGCGCTCCCTGCCGAGGCTCTCGAGGCGGCTCGGTCACATGGTCCGGACCAATTCCGAGGCGCTGCTGGGAAGTGTGGCTCGCAAATCGGATATCAACTATTCGGAGGGGATCGCGATCTCCTCCATCTACAATCCCGACCCGATCACGCGTCTCGAGCCGGTCCGTTACCCGGATGGCTCCTCGCTGATGCGATTCCTGGCTGCACCGCTGGTCGATACGGATGTCAGTGTGCCGGTCCGTATTCGGAAGTTTCTGGGCTGGGTCTTGGCGCATCCCGTCGACGCTGCAAAAGCCCTGGTGCTGCCGGGCTGGGCGCACAATGTGACCATTCTGCTGGTCATGCAGCATGCTGACAATGCCATGCGCTTGAAGATCGGACGCAGTGGATTCACATTTTTCCGTCGCGGAATGGTGGTGGAGAAGGAAGCCGGCCATGAAATCCAGGCGCGCGTCAAAGGCTCGCATGAATTGACCCGTGACTTCGCACGACGCACGAACGGAATCCCACTCGGTTCCCTGGGCGAGAACTTGCTCGGCTTGCCAACGACCGCGCACATCCTGGGCGGCGCGCCGGTTGGTCGGGATGCCGGGGAAGGCGTTGTGGACGAAAACTTCGCAGTGCATAACTACCCGGGCCTGTACATCGTCGATGGCTCCATCATGCCTGCCAATCCCGGCGTCAACCCCTCGCTCACTATTACGGCATTGGCAGAATACGCGATGAGCAAAATTCCAGAGAATCCCGCTGGTCGAGTAGGTGGACTCGCGCTGAGCGGAGTAACGAGCGATAGCTCGGAACGCAGTCGAAGCGTGTCCACCGTACACTTGCACCAGCATGCAAGTGCAGGTGTCAAGGCCAGCAATGACAAGCAAACAAGGTAGCCATGATCAAATTCTCCCCCTCCCCTGAATTTGCCGCGCAACTGGATCAGCAGGATACGCTTGCCTCCTACCGCGAACAATTCGTTGCAAACGATCCCGATCTCATCTACCTCGACGGCAACTCCCTGGGGCGCCTGCCCAAGCCGGTCATCCAGCGGATGAAGCAAGCCGTGGAAGAGGAATGGGGCACAGATCTGATCCGCGGCTGGAACAAAGGCTGGTGGGAATCGCCGAGGCGCATCGGGGATAAGATCGGCACCCTCGTCGGCGCCGCACCGGATCAGGTCCTGGTGGGCGATCAGACCTCGATCAACCTCTTCAAGCTCGCGACGGCAGCCTTGAATGTTCAACCGCAGAAGAAGCGCATCGTTACGGACAGGTTCAATTTTCCCTCCGATCTGTACATTCTGCAGGGCATTGTGAAATTGCTCGGGAACCGTCATGAAATCGTTCGAATCGGCGCGCAGGATGACGATATCACGCCGGATCTCGACGCCCTCGAGCGGGCGATCGACGAAGACACCGCCCTCGTCACGCTTTCGCATGTCACGTTCAAGAGCGGGTACCTTTATGATATGGCAGCGATCACCGACCTGGCGCACCGTAAGGGAGCGCTCATCCTGTGGGACTTGAGTCATTCGGCTGGTTCTGTGCCTGTCGAGCTAGACAAATGCGGGGCAGATCTTGCCATCGGCTGCACGTATAAATACCTCAACGGCGGTCCAGGTGGGCCAGCATTTCTGTATGTCAACAAGAGAATCCAGGATCATGTCAGCTCGCCGATCTGGGGCTGGTGGGGGCAGGAAAATCCGTTTGAATTTGACCTGGACTACCGACCTGCCCCCGGCGTCCAACGCTTTTTGGTCGGCACGGCTCCCATGCTCTCCACGCTCGCGATGGAAGAGGCGCTGACGCCCATGCTCGAGGCAGGAATGGAGGCCTTGCGCGCGAAATCCGTTTTGATGACGGACTACGCCACGTTCCTGACCGACAACCTGCTTGCGCCCCTCGGCTTTTCTCTGGGCTCCCCGCGTGACGCTGCCCGGCGCGGCTCGCACATCAGCATCCGCCACGAGGAGGGCTATCGCATCAACCGCGCTATGATCGAGGAAATGAATGTCGTTCCCGATTTTCGCGCCCCAGACAATATTCGCCTGGGCTTCGCGCCGCTTTACCTCTCCTTCACAGACGTCTGGGAGGGCTTCGACCGCATCCGTAGGGTGGTGGAGGAAAAGATGTTTGAAAAGTATCCCAAACAGAGATTAACCGTGACTTGATCCGATAGCCAGCCAGGAACATACCTTCTCGGCATAGCGTCATTAGATCCGGAGGAAAATTATGGATACAAAACCCGATACCATCAAAGTCTCTGCTTTCCATCGGGAGGAGATCTTTGCCTCCCATGCCAATTTATATATCACAGTCAAAGGCTCGTCACTGGTGAGCGGCAACGAGGCAATGAAAAAAGCCCGGGAGGTGACCCAGCTCATCAACGCCCTGACCCGCTTCGGGCTGAGCCCGGACGCGATCCAGCTGCAGGGAGTACACATCGAGACCGCAAGCGGCGCGCTGCTGAAGTCCTCCAGCGCAACGTATCACCTCAAAGTAAAGAGCGATCAGCTCGATCAACTGGCTCCGCTACTCGACATCATTGCCGAGCAGAAAAATGCAACGCTGGAGCGCATCGAGTGGAAATATCCCGAAGAGGAGGCGCGGGATCATGGCCTGGAAGCTGCCATTGCAAAAGGCAAGGCAAAAGCCGAGAAAGTGGCTACCGCCATGGGAGTCAAGCTGCTCGGCGTATATGACTTCATGGAAAACACGTTTGACGAGGAACGACCACCGATGCCCTTTCAGGCGAAAGCCATGGAGATGAGGTCTATGGGTGTAGTCCCCGATCAGCCCAGCCTGAGCATGGAAGTCCAGCACAGCAAGACCATCCACGTGAACGTGGAGATCTGGTACCGGGTATCGCCGCTGTGACGCAAAAACTTGCGAGACTTTCTTCTTTGGAGGGTTGATCATCTCGAAAGAATCGTAGACGGCCCACAAACTCTCTAGCACCTTTGTTCTACCAATGATAAAATCGCTCTTCGTCGGAGGAGCGATTTTTCATGTCCGCAGAAACTATTGTCGTGGAACATCTCAGCAAAACTTATCAGGTGCCGGAACGGGAGGCGGGTTTCGGCGCGGCGGTACGCAGCTTTTTCAAGCGTAAATACAAGGATGTGAAAGCCGTTCAGCAGGTAGATTTCAGGATCGCCCAGGGTGAGATCGTCGGCTTTCTGGGTCCGAACGGTGCCGGCAAGACCACCACGCTCAAGATGCTGTCCGGCTTGCTCCACCCCACAGGCGGCAAGGCAGATGTGCTGGGGTTCACGCCCTGGGATCTCAAGCCCGAGTATTTGCGTTCGATGACCCTGGTGATGGGCCAGCGCAACCGGCTCTCCTGGGACATCCCCGCCGCCGATTCCTTCTTACTCAACCAGGCGATCTATCGCATCCCCGACGAGGAATACAAAAAGACCTATAAGGAACTCGACGAGCTGCTCGAGCTGGAACCGCTGGTGAAGAAGCCGGTCCGGAACCTCTCGCTTGGTGAACGGATGAAGTGTGAGATTGCCGCGGGCTTGCTCCACCGCCCCAGAGTCCTGTTCCTCGATGAGCCCACCATCGGTCTCGACATCACCGGCCAGGCGCGCATCCGGGACTTTCTGCGCGAATACAATCGACGCACCGGGGCAACGATCCTGCTCACCAGCCACTACATGGCCGATGTGACTGCTCTGTGCGAGCGGATCATTATTATCCATCATGGTCAGCTCAAGTATGACGGCGGCATTGGAGATCTTTCGCGCAAAATCGCGCCGTTCAAACTGATCGGCATCCGGCTGGCCGATGCCGATTCCCACGACCTGACCCGCTACGGGACTCCGGTCCAAAATGAGGAAGACTCGGAGAAGCAATACATCCAGGTTCAAGCGGCGGATGTTACCCGCGTCACGTCCGGGCTGCTTGCGGACCTGCCGGTTCACGACATCACCATTACAGATCCACCGATCGAGGATGTGATCGAGCAGGCATTTAATCAGTAAGCCTCCGCCCTGAGCGGAGGGCGTAGCCCGCAACCGAAGGGCAGCTTTACGCCACGTTGCGACTACTCTCGCCGGCCCCTGTACTTGCGCATTGTGTAAGTATCGGCTCGTTCTGCTCAACGCGAGAAGGAATCCTTATGTTCAAAATCTTCCAACGTCTCTGGCAGGTCAACTGGGCGGAACAGTGGCAGTACCGCGCCAACCTGATCATGTATCTGCTTTACTGGTTGGTATCGCCAATCATTTATCTGGCAGTGTGGACAAGCATCGCCAACAGCAAAGGCAGCGTGAACGGGCTGACTGCCAACGATTTCACCACCTATTACATGACCCTGTTGATCGTGGATCAGATCACCAGCAATATCGTGATCCACACCTTTGGCTACAAGATCCAGGATGGAACGCTCGCGGGTGAGCTGATCCGTCCGATCCATCCCATGCTGACAAATGCATTGGTCAACAATATCGCTTTCAAGGCGCTGACGATCCTGGGATTTATCCCCATCTGGATCATTCTCTTCTTTCTCTTCAAACCCGACTACGGGGGTGTGACTCTCACGGGAATCCTCTTATCCATCCCGGCGATGATCCTGGGCTTCTTTATCAGCTTCCTGCTCTCCGCCTCGATCACCGCACTTGCCTTCTGGACGACGCGCGTGTATTCGATCCATGAGTTTTACTATGCGCTGGTCCTGCTATTCTCGGGTCAGTTTGTCCCACTCACGTTGATGCCAAAGGTGATCCAGGAGATCGCCCAGTATCTACCCTTCCAGCTCTTCCTGTATTACCCCGTTCAATTGATCCTGGGCAGACTGTCTAGCGCACAAATTGTACAGGGATATGGCATGGGGCTGATCTGGCTCATTGTTGCCATCACGGTCTTCAATCTGGTATGGCGCAATGGCGTCAAGCGATTTTCGGCGGTCGGAGCCTGAGTATGAACGTCTCTAAGTTACTAGCCGCATTCCTCAAAGTAAACGTCCAGATGGCGATGGCATATCGCGCCGATACCGTGGTCAATATCCTCTTGAACATCATGTGGCTCGGTTGGGAGTTGCTCAGCCTGGGGATTATTTTCAGCAATACCGACACGATTGCTGGCTGGAAATTCGGCGAGCTGATCGCGCTGCTCGGGGTCTTTCGCCTCGTCCATACCCTGATGATCGCCCTGATCTGGCCCAATACGGAGAAGTTCAACCAGAGCATTCGCGACGGCTCCATGGACTACACTCTTCTACAACCCGTCAACAGCATGTTCCTGGTCACCTTCTCGCGCATTACCGTCTGGCGCGCCTGGGACTTGTTCCTGGCGATCATTCTCGTCGTCGTCGGCATCAATATGTCCAATACCATAGTCAGCCCACTCAGCATCGCGATCTTTATCCTGCTGACCATTTCGGGGGCGATCGTCATCTACAGTCTTTGGATCGTGCTGATCGCGCTGACGTTCTGGTTCACCAAATTCGACAACAACGTCACCATTTTGCAGGCTCTGCTGGACGCAGGACGATATCCGGTGACGGTGTATCCGGCCTGGCTGCGCATCCTCGTGACCTTTGTCATTCCCATTGCCGTCGCGACAACGGTTCCCCTTCAGGGACTGCGCGGCGAATTGAGCGTTGGCCGCGCTGTCCTGTTTATGCTCATTGGAGCAGGGAGTTTCCTCATTGCTTCACAGGTATGGAAACGCGGGTTGAAACAATATAGCGGAGCAAGCAGTTAGCCGAACGATAGCCTGAGAATCAAAAGAGCCAGAGATGAACATCTCTGACTCTTGATGCCTGGACGATCTGGCTACTTCTTGGCGTTGATCTCTGCCAGCACTTTCAGCACCATGTCTTCGGTGACGCCAGCCTGCTTGGCTTGTGGCATTGCCAGCAGCGACTTCAGGGTCATGCCCTTTGCCAACCCGAGCATGGGATTCTTAGAGACGCCGGGGGCATATTTCTCGAGGGTTTCCACCGCCCGGGTGTCTTTCAAAATCTCGCCAACCTTGGTATCCAGTGTGTATGCCATTTTTTCTCCTTGGTTTTGTGTGTTCCTATAGTTCGAAATCAAGCACTATTTCGCCGCGCTTATTATAAGCCAATCCCTGGAGGATAAAACACCCCAATCTTTGCGGTAAACCAGCGCGGACCGATTCAATTATTGGTTTCATGGGGGCAGACAAACAAGCAGGAGCCATCTCTGGCTCCTGCTCGCTTTTGCTTACTTCTTTCTTTCATCCACATAGACCTTCACTGCTTCCTGCATAAAACCGGCTAGCTGCGGGTGCATCTTGTCGAAGTTCGCCCGGAAGCGCGGGTCGTCGTGGTAGCCATTTGCCAGAGCAAGGAGCTGATCAAGCTTCGGGGTCCAGAAGTAGTCCAGGTGCTTGCGCCAGCGTTCGACGATTGCCTGGACCTCCGGGCTGGCTGCGCCCTTCGGCATGGCAGCGATCATATCTGAGTAGATGGTATTGCTTTCCGCCAGGATCGCTTCCTTCTTTGCAGCAGAATAACCCTTCCACGTACGGTTGGATTCCCGCACGGTCTCTGGATCGTACATCTGCTCGGCCTCGGCCGCATATTTCTCCTGCTCTTCCTCACTAAAGCCTTCAAAGTATGCTTTGTCGCTCATCACAATATTTCCTTTCAAATGATAGATGGTATTGTCCACGGTATCGATCAGACGGTTCAAACGGGTAACCTGTTTTTGTAAAGCTTGCTTGTGGCTGTACAGCGCCTCCAACACATCGAAGTCACGGCGTCCCATGATCTTCTTGATGTCCTCCAGGGGAATTCCCAGCTCGCGGTAGAACAGAATCTGCTGGAGCCGCAACACAGACTCCTCCCCGTAGTAACGATAGCCGTTATCGCCCACACGGGACGGCTTGAGAAGCCCAATGGCATCGTAATGATGCAGGGTACGCGGCGTTACACCAGCCAGCCTGGAGAGTTGCTTTACAGTGAACATGGCGCCAATATAAACCCTAACGTAACGTAAATGTCAAGGGCTTTCAGGCAACCCTGCGAAGCGTTGTTATGGTCTGAACCAACAGCCGGAAAGTCAAAACTATCGCAAGGTTATAATCGAGACATGGAATACTGGCTTGCGAGCAGTCCGTGGCCGGGAGTCATTTTGTGGATCATTCTCTACGTGAGTGATTACTATCTGACGATCTATTCCGCCCGCGGATTCCGCGAGACCGGACACTTCCAGTTCGAGGGTAGTTTTGAGCTTACCCCGCAGTATCAGAAAGATATTGATGCTCTGAAGCCCGTCTCCAGGCGTCACATTGCTCTACTGGTGCTGTACGGCCTTCTGATTATTCTTATCTGGTGGTTTACACATCAGCTTCTTTTCTTCCCCTGGACCTACTTACTGTACCTGGGCATGTTCCTCTTGATGGAGGTTGCTATACATATGCGCCACCTCCGTAATGTAGCGTTAGTCCGTGAGATACGCAAGCACGGAGGCGTGGAGGGACAGATCGCCTATCGAAAGTGGTCTTCCTATCGTCTATCGGCTCTCGAGCTATTTACCTTCTCAGCGCTTTTTCTCTTCATTGCCATCATCGCTTACAGCCCTTTTTTT
>DAITPI010000067.1:0-13611 GCA_036833655.1 Anaerolineales bacterium
GCACATTAAGCTTGCCGAAAATATTCGTGGTATGCCCTTTAACGGTGCTCAGGGCTAAGAAGAGACGCTGGCTGATCTCGCGATTCGAGAGACCTTTGGCAATGAGCCGCAATACTTCCAACTCGCGTTCGGTGAGCGGCTCGATCAACGCGTCGACCTTTGGCTGGCTCCGCCCGACCGGGGCATCGGCGCCAAAACGGGAAAGCAACCCACCCACGTACGCACGTAGACGCGGTTCGCTCAACGCCCGGCCATCCAAACTCCACGATAGGAGTTCCTGCATCGGCTTGCCAAGATCGAGGAAACTGCGAACATAGTTCTCCTGCTCGGCGAGTGCCAGGGCGCGTGTGAGCATCGCAAGCGCGGTGGCGGTTTCTCTTTGCGCGTAAGACGCCAGCGCGTCGAGTAGGAGAAGGCGCGTCACATACAGCACCATGTGGCCAGCCTGAGCCTGTTCCAACGCCGGGCCGATCAAGGTGCGCGCCTCCCCCAGAGCGGAATCATCGCGCGTCAGATGGTAACGGGCGATTCGCGCATGCGCGAGCGTGATCGTCACGGCATCCCGCACACGTCCGGTTTGCGAACGCCACTCAGAGTCGTGTTCCTGCTCCCACTGCGCGATGGCTTGAAAATTATTTTGCGCGGTCCAGAAGGTGATTTGATACAATGCGAGCATCCCCAAATCATAAGGAGACGAATACAAATCGCGTGCGGCTTGTTCGGCGCGCCGAATCAATGCGTTCGCTTCCTCCACCTGCCCGCGCGCCTGCGTCACTAGAGCCGACAAGCCATAGGCCGGCACGAGAAAACGCGGACCCTTCCACAATTCGCCGATGCGAAAACACTCCTGCAGAGCACGCGTTGTACCATCCAAGTCATTCCACTCATAGAACAGGCTGGCACGTCCCTGTTGAACGAGACACAAAGCAATGGAAGATTGCCCGCCCCATTTGTCCGCGAGTTCAAGCGCCTGCTCGTACATTCGGGAGGCATCGCGCAGGTTGCCCTGGAGCCATTCATAGTCTGCCAGATACGCCAGTGCGGTCAATGGAAGCGGAGCGTTCCCCACCGAGCTGGGAGAAGGCGATGCTTTACCCAACTCATACGCCTCGCGGAAGGCATTCCCAGCGGAAGCGATATCGCCGCTCATTTCTTCATAGGCCACGCCCAAAGTGAGCAGAATCCTACTGCGAGGCGAGGCCTCTTCCGGTGGCACTCGCGACAAGGCTTGCTGCGCCAATTCAAAAAAGGCGGACATATCGAGACGGCGCGCTGCGATCATCACGCGAATTACATAATGTTCACTTAGCAAAGAGTGCACCGTTTGAACGAACGGCGTCAGTTGATTCAATTGGCTCTCGGCACGATCCAACTGATTGGACAGAAAGAGCGCCCACGCATTGGTCAATCCCAGCCTGGGCCGGTCGAGCAGGAACTGGGCGGGAAACGTCTCGAACCAGCCAAGCCGGGTGGCACTTTCACCGAGCATCGGCAACTCGTCCGTATGACGCTCGATAACATCAGCGGCGCGCGGCCAGTCCTGAATGGTGAGCGCGTGCGTGACCGCTTCGTAAGGAAAATCGTTGCTTGCGTACCAGTCGCTGGCGCGGCGGTGAAGGTCGGCAATTTGATCTGGAAAGGCGCGGACAAGACGATTCCGCAGTAATTCCGCAAAGAGATGATGATAGCGATACCAACGCCGCTCATTGTCTAGGGGAATGATGAACAGGTTGGCGCGTTCGAGATTTTCCAGGGTTTCCTGCCCGGCGATGGAGGAATTGAGCAGGACCGCATCGCAGAATTGACCGCACATACGCTCAAGGATGGATGTTTGCAGGAGGAAGGTCTGAATGCTTTCCGGTTGTTTATGAATGACTTCTTCGATTAGATAGTCCAGCACAAAATGATGACTGCCGGTGAAAGATCGGATGAAACCGGCTGTATCTTGAAGTCCTTGCATCGAGAGCGCGGCTAATTGAAGTCCGGCGATCCAACCTTCCGTTCGGGTTTCCAGCGCCGCCACATCTTCAGGCGAGAGGCGCAATCCCATCGCTTGATTCAGAAATCCAGCCGCTTCAGATTCTGTAAATCGCAAGTCTTTGACGCGCAATTCGGTCAACTGATTGCGGGCTCGTAACCGCGCCAAAGGCAGATCAGGATCTTCCCGCGTGGCAATGACCAGATGCATTTGCGGCGGCAATCGCTCAACGAGAAATGCAAAGGCGGAGTCGATTGGCTTCGAGTCGAACGCGTGATAATCATCCAGAACGAGAATGAAGTCATTTGGAAGCGCGGCTATTTCATTCAGTAAGGAGGTCAGGATGGATTCAACGGCTGGCAATTGGGGAGATTGGAGCGCATCCATCGCGCCTTCTCCAACGCTCGGGAATAGGGTCTGCAAGGCGGCAGTGAAATGCAACCAGAAGCGCGCCGGGTCGTTGTCGCCCTCGTCGAGCGAGAACCAGGCAGCCCTCACCCCTTCCCCTCCTTGCGGAGCGCTTCGCAGTCTCCCTGTGGGGGAGGGGTTAGAGGTGAGGGACACAATCCATTCACTTAGAAGCGTAGTCTTCCCAAAGCCCGCGGGCGCTGAGACGAGAGTCAATTTATGGTGCAGACCCTCGTTAAGCCGCTCAATTAGACGGGGACGGACAATAACATTGACGCGAGGTGGGGGAATGTAAAGTTTGGTGGCTAAAATTGACACCGACATAATGCGATTATAAACACATTTTTTGTCATGGTTTCAATTGCTGCTTAGATTTTCGCTCTTGCTCCTTTTCCAGAACTCACTAAATATGTTTATGAATTACTCAGTAAGGGAAAAAGATTGCTGGGTAGTAGTATCATCACCTATGACCATATCATCCCCTTGTGGGACCGCCACTGCCCAAGCCTTCGCGAATATCGCATTCACAACACTTATATTGCAGAACTCGATCGAACCAAGGGTGCGACTGATTTTGGGGCAATTTCAAGGACCTGGTCGGGTATACCAGACAGATTTGATCTAGATTGTCCCAGGCTTTGTCTTTGATACGTGGGGGTTAACCTGTGGAGATAGAAACCATTCCAAAGAGATATGAAAACCTGACTCAGGACAGGTTACCAGGTAGTCGGTTTGTGCTATGCTAAGAGCAGAATACAGGCGTTTCCTGTTGTAATGCTTTCTCTACAAAGCTCATAAGATGAACAAACCATGAACATCTTTCGTCAACTTCGCTGGAAACTGACCTTGAGTTACACCCTGGTGACGGTGGGCGCATTGCTGGTCATCACGCTGATCTTGGGAGGAATTGTTTTCACCCGGGTATTTATACCTGTTCAATACTTCGCTCCTGATCAAATGATCGATGACTGGATGAACAGCAGAACTCCGAGCACCTACCCTATGTGGCGTCAGCTTCTTTCCCAATCGCCGGTGGATACAGAATTGCTCAACGTGTACTTGAAAGACCCTCAGTCAAACATCAATGATGTCTCTATATTTCGAATCGGAGCTCTTGATTTCTGGGTGACAACCAAGGCTTCGATTCGTTTGTCGATTATTAGCCCGGACGGGATCCTGCTGGGGACCTCCGTCCCGGACGACCCTCTTTTTGGTTCTGCAATTGGGCGCTCCTTTGACCCCGGGCAGGTTCCAGGTTTGGAGGCTCCCTTCCGCGCGGCACAGGCTGGCGATACGACACCGAGTCATTTGTATACCGCACTTGTGCCAAACCAAAAGATCGTGTTCGCCGCTCCAGTTTTCAACCGCGCCAGGGGATATGAGGATCAGGTTGTAGGAGTCGTTGTGATCATTTTCGACGCCATCCCAACCGAGGAGGACATCCCTGCATATACCCTGAGCCTTGCCATCGGGAGCCTGTTGCTCTTTCTTCTGGGCACCGGACTCATGGGAGCGATCTTCGGTTCCTATTTTGCACATGGGTTGGCGACACGTTTCAACCGATTATCTGCCGCCACCGATCTATGGAGCGAGGGCGATTTCTCAAAATACATTGATGACAGCACGGGAGACGAGATCTCACAATTTGCCGGGCGATTGAACAACATGGCGAGACAACTGCAAAGCCTGTTACGCAGGCGGCAGGATATGGCAGTCTCTGAGGAACGTAACCGCCTCGCACGGGACCTGCATGACAGCGCCAAGCAGCAAGCATTAGCCGCCTCGTTTGAATTGGGTACCGCCCTCACCTTGTACGAACGCGATCCGCAGGAAGCCAAAAAACACCTGGCGGAGGCAGATACGCTGGTGGATTCGGTCCGCACAGAACTCACCAACCTAGTGGATGAACTGCGTCCCCAATCCATGGACGGGGAGGACTTTTCCGAGACCCTGAAAGGGTTCGGGGCAGAGTGGTCCCATCGAAGCGGGATCAAGCTGAACGTCCATGTGGATGGACGCGACCAGAATTTGCAGCCGGTCACGCGCGAGACGCTGTTCCGGATCGCACAGGAGGCGCTGGCAAACGTTGCCCGTCACAGTGCTGCCAGCCAGGCAGAATTATCCATTGACTATGAAAAGGATTCTGTCACACTGGTTGTTGAGGATGATGGACGCGGTTTCGACACAAGCGCGCTACACAGCGGGCTGGGATTGCATTCGATGCAGGAACGCGCCGAAGTGTCGGGCGGAAGTTTTTCGGTGGCGAGCGAGCCGGGGCGAGGCACCCGGATCGTGGTAGCACTGCCAAGGTCGAGTTAGGAAAGGAGGCGTCATGTCAGATCCAGATGAGCCTATCACCGTCATGATCGTTGACGACCACGAAATGGTGCGTCGCGGCGCCAGCAGTTACCTGGAAGCCCAGCCCGATATTTCCCTGGTCGCACAGGCTGGCTCAGGGGCCGAGGCGGTGCGGCTGGCTCAGGAATTCATCCCGGATGTGGTGCTGATGGATTTGGTGATGCCCGATATGGACGGCGTGGAAGCGACGCGCCGGGTCAAGAACGTTAGCCCGCGCACGCAGATTGTCATCTTGACCTCCTTCCATCAGGATGAATATGTCTTCCCGGCCCTGCAGGCGGGCGCGATCTCGTACCTGCTCAAGGATGTGAAAGCGACGGAACTGCTCGAAGCCATCCGCCGCGCGGCGCGTGGGGAAGCCACGCTTCATCCACGCATCGCGGCGCGTGTCATCAAAGCCTTCCGCAGTCTCGCACCCGACGAGGAGACTCCCTTCACGGCATTGACCGAGCGCGAACTGGAAGTGCTCAAATGGATCGCCAAGGGCTATTCCAACGACAAGATCGCCGAGCAGCTAGTGATCAGCGTGGGCACCGTCAAGGGACATGTCAGCAACATCCTCAGCAAATTGCACCTGGTGGATCGCACCCAGGCGGCGGCGTATGCCTGGCAGGAGGGGATCGTCCACCGCGAAGAATGAAAGCTCCGCGGTGTTCAGGCGGGGTTGCCGGCTTTTGTCCAGGCTGGCAACCCCATTGCTTTTAAGGACCTTTGCTCAACGGAGAGTCTCTGACGGCAGATGCGAAATCGGGGTTTTTGTACTCGGGCTGAATACAACAATTGTGGAGGTTCGATACTTACTGAGGGGAGAGGCACATATCTCAAGTTATGTTTACAAACAGGTCTTCGATAATCCAATAACATCCCTCGAGGCTCGTGGGATTCGTAGGGTCATGCGCTATGCTAATTGCAGAATGATTAACCTGAGACAGATCAATGGATCGGGTAGGCTTCCGGAAGAGAAAAAACTTCTGGATGAATGTTTGAAAGGAGTAAAAAATGAAAACGTTGAATGAACGGCAATTGCAGGTGCATGTTCCCATCGTCGCCTGGTTGCTCATGGTAACCAATGGACTGCTCGCCGTGACCTACTTGTTGATCATGGCATTGACGCTGGGTGCCCCCGCGTATCTCATGATGCGCGCTTTGGCTTTCCCCGCGCTGATGTTCGTGGTGGCGACCCCAGGCTTGATCGCCGGTTTTGGACTGCGGGAGCGCAAAGCGTGGGCGCGCATCCTGGGTATCGTCGGCGTTGTGTTGCAGATGGCAGGCCTTGTCGTGGCTTTTCTTCGCGACGACCTGGCGCTCTCGGCATTGATCGTTTGCGCACTCATCGGCGCCTACACAATCTTCGTGCTGATGCAGAATGCTGTTTCCAGCTATTTGTCAGCGCCCAAGCGCCCTCTGGAAACTGCGCCGCGACATGCATAACCTGCGATTCGATTGCGCGTCGGTGGTTGATGACCACCGACGCGCAACTGCGATGCAGGCGATTTATCTAAATTCTGAACCTTGAAAGGAGTAAAAAATGAACGCTCAATCTGTTGGATACAAAACAAAGAATTCACAGTTGCGCTATGTGTTAATCTATCTCTTGATTAACCCGCTGCTGTGGATCGTGCTTTCTGTGCTGTTCAGCTTCCGCATCCTGCCGTGGAAGGAATCGCCGGGCTTGTTGGTAGCGCTGTCTATTTTGAATTTTGGTGCCACGATTACGGCATTTGTGCTGACCGCCATCTCTGATGGGAAACAGGGAGTAAGGGACTTGTGGGGGCGACTCTGGACCCGCCACGTGAGCTTCCGTTGGCTGCTGATCGCCTTGCTGATCTGGCCCGTCGTGTTCTTGATCGTCAAGCTATTCGCCGCCGTGCGGGATGGCACCCCCTTCTACCCGTTCTTCAGACCGTTCGATGAAATGGTGGCGTTTTTCCCGGGTGCTTTGCTGTTTGCGATCTTTAACGGCTTCCGGGAGGATTTTGGCTGGTTCGGTTACCTCCTGCCTCGTCTGCAAGCCAGGTGGAATGCTCTTGCTTCCAGTCTGGTGGTCGGCGTCTTTTGGGGTCTAATACATCTGGGCAACTGGCTGCTTCCCCCCGGAAATCCCGGACGAACCGATAGCTTCCCGGCTTTTTGGTTGATGGTCGTTCTCTCCTCCATCCTCTATGCGTGGCTCTTTAACAACACTGGCGGGAAACTTCTTCCGGTAATGCTGGCTCACGCTATGAGTAACTTTGTGGGCACTCTGATCGCGATACCCGATTCATATCTGCTATACGCGAACTGGGCATTACTGATCTTGGTCGTCCCTGTCGTGCTGATCGTTGGACCGAAAAACCTGTTAAGGCAAAAGCGTGAAGATGAAGATGTTGTTGAACGGGTAAAAATCCACGCCGTGAGCGATTGAGAGCAGGCGCCCGTCGAAATTTCCCCCTTCTACAAAGCAATGGAACACACTGACGGTCATTCGGGATGTGACCGTCAGTTCTATGTATTCCATTACATGCACATGCTGTGCGATTGCTCAGGTTTATTTACACTGGAACGATCGACGAACTGTGAAGCAGTCCAGAGCAGAAGAATAAATAGGGAAATTGCCTGACGTAGTGGTACCATCGCCCCATGACTATATCATCCCCTTGTGGGACCGCCACCGCTCAAACCTCTTTCTAATACCGCCTTTATCAAATATCTCTTTGCAAAACTCAGTTGAACTAACCGCAAGGTTTGTTTTTGGATTTGATGTATAGAACAATGTGAGTTGTGATCAGCTGGTTCTTGAATGATGCGATTCAGCAATAAGTGAAACCGCCATACTTGTTGCATCCGCAGCACATTGCAGGCAACGCTCCATGAGGTGATTTTCCATGAAATACAGTTGTCCTGCCTCAGTAGCCAAGTCACAACCAATCAATTGGCGGCAGTTGACGGAACCATATTGCCTTTCAAAACGGCTGATCAATTCTTGAGTGAGAGAATAGCTGAACTCGATTGATTCATCAGGTGAATTTCTGCCAGCGACGAGATTCATACCCATGATTGCCCCGCTAACAGCGCCGCACATACCACCTGTACGGGCTACGCCACTGCAAAATCCTGTTGCAATTCTGGGAATCAAATCTGATTGGATGCCCTGGCTTTCCGCTATCGCCAGCAACACACTCTCTGCACAGAAAAAACCGGACCTGAACAGTTCAAGACTGCGTTGTGGGGTCAATTCGCTCATGTTCCAAGCTCCTCGAGGCTCCTACTTCAGGAAGATGTCTCTATCTCTTCACAATGAACTACAATTTCTGATCGAAACTTCTACAAGGTTTTTCCGAATTTCAGCTCTATTATGCCACTTTCTATTATCCCGTGCCGCAGCACTCAGGTCGTCTCCACGATATAGTATTTGTCCTAATTTTACATTTTTACTCCTGGCCACGGCAAAAAATGCCGCGGCCCACGACCGCGCCCAGGACGGCTCCTGCGATCAAATGCATGACGAACGACCCACCGTACCATTGGAGCGTCGCAGGTGTCGTCATCTTCAGCAGGATGGGGGTGGTTGCCAGCAACGGCTGGCTCAGGATCTCGACGTACAGGATGCCTAAGAGGAGGCTCTTTTTCGGGGTATGCACCCGCAGGGCTTTGAACCGAGCCACCAGCAGCCCAAAGATCGCCCCGATCACCGGCCCGACCGTATAGTGGGTTGCCACGCCCAGTCGAATGGCGCCAGCCATCCCCACGTTCGGCATCGAAAAGAAGCGCGCCACAGTGTTACCAACGATGGAGAAGCAGGTCAGGATGGGCGAGCCAAATGCGGCCAAGACTGCCATTAAGGTCAGGTCCATCGCGAGCGTACCGGCGACTCCGCCGATGGTTCCCCAACCCAGGCCCTTCAATAAATTGTCGGAAGGTGCACGAGCGGTCATATGGGAAGCACCTTCAAGTGTCTTTTTCATGTCTGCAGTTCCTTTCTTCTTAATCCGAGGCGGGTAACGGCGACAACGAACCTTTGTCTGCTTCAGCACGGACGGGTTGACCGGTCGACGCGCCTGGCAGCTGTCCGGGAAGGGATGGTCCCCGCTCCCTGGTCCTGCGCGGGAGCCATCCCTGTTCGCCGACCTGCCTACT
Source organism: Anaerolineales bacterium (assembly GCA_036833655.1). Taxonomy (GTDB): domain Bacteria; phylum Chloroflexota; class Anaerolineae; order Anaerolineales; family Villigracilaceae; genus Defluviilinea. Next base: position 8,861 of record DAITPI010000067.1, read on the forward strand.
TCTTCTTCAGCGCCCCGCCCAACAGGATCGACCCCAGCGCCACCAGTAGGATTGCGAAGATCGGGAGTTCGAACGACAGGTGCAGGAACGGGCTCGCCAGCTGCAGGGCGCCCAACAGGAGCGCCAGGATGCCCAGCGTGGTTGTAAAACCACTTGTAGGCTGCCCTTTCCCCAACCGTGCCAGGTTGAGTCCGACCAGGATGATGCCGATGCCAGTTGCGCCTGTGCCCTCCGGCAGAGATGGGATCAATTCAATGATTCCCCACAGCATGAAGAGGGCGCCCCATGCGATCGTGCCAAAATCTGGGTTTAACTTGCGTGTGTTTTCCATTTTTCCTCCGAATATGAGTTGTCTGGTTTTGAATAGTTCATTTAGGCTTGAGTCTTTGCCATGTTGCGGAAGGCGCACGCCCTCGCCTGGTGGGCTTTCCAGCCAGGCCACCAGGTAGTGTGCCAGGCGTGGAGCCGGGCGAAGATCGAGTGCGGTCGTTTCATCGCCATCTTGCGGATGGGACAATCGGCGCAGCGGTGAATCTTCTCGATGATGTAGGCGCTCTTTGCAATCTTTCCGAGATCCGGATTGAGCTTGATTGTGGTTTCCATTTTGAATTCTCCTTATTCCTGGTGAATGACTTTGCTCACCGAGAGCAAAGTGAGGTTCAGACCGTAGAGTTTGTTCAGGGTACCCATCAGAGCGGCCTGGTCTCCGATATGCCCGTGAAGGATCATTTCACCGTTATCCAACAGCTTCACATCCAGTCCTTCCAACCAGTCCGACCAACTCTCATCCAGTTGACCCATGACTCGGATCTCGTAGAAATCTGTCTGAGTGCCAGTGGTCGAAATGGATCGATTTAGTGTGTTCTCATCAGTCTTGTTTGCCATATTTCCTCTGACCCTAATTTAGCAGTTTCCTGTCAAAGTATCATCGTCTGAAGGTTGTAGATGGGGTTGTATTTATTCGGATGGAAAAGGTACATCACCCCCTCTCTTTTGAAGTCAGAGAATACAAAAGACTGGCAGCGAGGCATGTTCGCTACCAGTCTTTTGCATGCTAACAAATGCGGCAGGTTATTCGAATATTTTCAGCTCTTTCCCGATGGCGACAGCCTGTGTCCGGCTCGTTACCCCCAACTTGGCATAAATATTGCTGATATGGCGCTTCACGGTGGCGATGGAGATAACCAACTGATCGGCGATTTCCTGGTTGGATTGGCCGGCCTCGATCCGCTGGAGAACTTCCAACTCACGCGTGGTCAGGGGCTCGATCAGGAGTTGCATGGAGGGCTGTGTCATACCGGAGGTCTTTTCAATCCCGGCGAGCAGCACGGCAGCATAACCGCTCCCAACCCGCCGCGACCGCAGCTGGCAAAGCAGTCTCGTCATCGCTTCGCCCTCATCGAGGAACACGCGCACGTACCCCTCCGGCTGGGCAAGGGCGAGGGCTTTTTCCAGGGCCCTCAGGGCGCTCTCTGTCTCTCTCTTTCCCTGGCAAGCGAGCGCCTCCAGGATCAGAATCTCAATGGCTAAACCTGTCCGCCCGGCGGCTTCTGCCTGTTTCAGGAGGCGCCTGGAAAGACCCAGGGCTGCCTCATATTCGTCCCGGACCAGGAGGGTTCGCAGAAGGATGACATATTCGGGTCCCCGCTGGTAGGGGATCTCATCCTTGATCGATAAGGAGTTCGTTTGAACGAATTGAGACGATTTTTCGAGGTTCCCCCCAATCAGCCAATAGCGCGCCATCTCAGACATCAAGTGGATGTTCCGCCTGAGGGAAAGAGCGTGCTTGCCAGCCAGCCGCTCCGCCTCCCGCATTGCCTCCCGTGCCTTCTCCGGGTTCCCCCGGGCTTGTTCCAGCCGCGCCAGCATTGCGCAACCGATGATATGGAAATCGGCATCCCCCCACTGCCGGCAAAGGTCGATACACTGGTGAAGGTATTGGTCCGCCTCGTTCAATTGATTGTGTTCATACGCCAGTTTGCCCAGCAGGGCATAGAGCTTCCCGGCTAATGGCGATCTTTGTCCATCCGGGCGGACTGCCATTTGCAGGGATTGGGTGAGCGTGTCGGCTGACTTATGGAGCTGACCCTGTTCCATCAAGACCTCCGCCATGTTGGAATTGGCGATGATGATCATGTGGAGGTTCCCGGCCTCCCGACCGATGCGGATGGCTTCGATGTAGGCTTTCGTGGCCTCTTCCAAATCTCCGTTGATCCAGCTGGCATCCCCGAGGATCGAGGTTGCAACACAGCGTACGCTTTGCGAGATGGAGCTGCAGTTGGGGAGCAGGTCCAATGCATACCGGGCATATTTGGCAGCCGACCGCGTATCCCCTTGAGAGTTTGCACAATCGGCCCGAGCAGCCGCAATGGTCCCCTGCATCGTCCTGACCTCGTCTGAGGGTTCGAGCGGGGCGAGCAGTTTTTCAGGGGCCTGAAGCAATGGCTCGACGCGCTCCAGGTCCCCGGTCAGGGCGAGCGCCCAGGCTTTTTGAATCGCCAGCCAGGGGCGGGCTTCCGATTGGAAATCGATGGCATCGGTCCAGTTCAGGAGGGTCGCCACCTCGCCGCTCATGAGTATGAAACAACCATTTTCCTCGATCAGATGCGCAGCCCGATCCTGATCGCCGGCCGTGATCGCCTGCTGGATGGATTCGGCAATAAATCCATTCTGCTCGTACCAATGGGAAGCGCGGCGATGCAGCTCAGGCAACATGTGGGGGTATTGATGTTCCAGGCGTTTTCGGAGCACATCCGCGAAGAGATGGTGATATCGGTACCAATGTCTCTCATCGTCCAGCGGGATGACGAAAAGATTCAGCTCTTCCAGGGTTTCCAGCATCGCCTGCCCGTCGACAGACCCCGCCGGTTCCGCCTCGACAACAGCCTCGCACAGCGACCCGCATAACCGGTCCAGGGCCGAGGTCTGCAGGAGAAAAGTGCTCAGCTCCTTCGGCTGAAGCTTGAGCACCTCTTCCGCCAGATAGTCCATGACATAATGATGACTGCCCGTGAATGCCTGAACGAAAGCGTGGATATCTTTGCTGCCTTGCATGGAAAGGGCTGCCAGTTGCAAGCCGGCGATCCATCCTTCGGTCCGGGTCTCCAGGGCGATGAGATCGTTGGCAGACAGGGTCAATCCGATTGCATTGTTCAGGAACGCGGCGATCTCGTTCTGTGTAAAGCGCAGCTGGTCTGCCCGGATATCCAGGAGCTGACCGCTTACCCGCAGGCGGGCAAGCGGGAGCGGAGGATCGGTCCGGGTAAGGATTGCCAAATGCATCTGGGGCGGCATATGCTCCAGAAGGTATGAGATGGCTTTTAGGACAGCTTCAGAGTGGAGCACGTGGAAATCATCCAGGACCAGGACGAATGGATCGGAAAATGAATCCAGTTCATTGGTCAGGATGTTGATCACGCTTTCAAACTGGGCCGGCTGGATCCCCTGCAGCATACCGAACAGGTCGCTCTCAATGGCTGGCGCGATGGGCACCAGGGCAGCCAGCAGGTACTGCAAGAACCGGACCGGGTCATTATCGCCGCCATCCAGGGAGAGCCAGGCGGAAGGGATTTCCTTTTCTTTCAGCCAACTGCTGACCAGGGTGGTTTTTCCATACCCGGCAGGGGCGGAAATCAGGATGAGTGCCCGATCCAGACCGCCGGTGATCAGGTCGGAAAGACGGGGGCGGGCGATCTGTTTGGAACGAATGGGAGGAACATAAAACTTTGTCCGAAGCAGATGTTTGCCCTGCTCTAGTGACGATTGATCTTTTTCCTTTTCCCCGGAAGCTGTGATTGGAGCAACCTTTGACACGTGTTCTCCATGTCTATAACCCATTAACGACACACTTCGTCTCAACAGCAAGTGAATCCAATAATTGTTAAAAGAGCTCGCTCGTCGTGATTAGGTTCAATCACATTGTACAGGAATGTCATCCGACATACAAGCGAAAAAGAGACACACGTTTAATCTCCTTTGACAAACTGAATGTGTTTTCATTATTTGAAAACCTTTCTGGCAAATGTTTACTTCGAAACCTGCACTGGTGACGAACCAGTGCAGGTCTGTTGACATCTGCCCGGTAAGAAGCTAAGGCGAGCAGGTATATCCCGAGAAGCAAAGAAGTGATTGGATGTTTGCCTCAACCCAACCAGGCTTGTTCACGGTGTGCAGCTAACGACACACTCGAATGTCGTCCTTCGCCTGTAATGCCAGTCCCTGGGCAATATAGGAGCGGGTCGCCGAATCAAGGTTGTTAGGTATCCCGGCAAAGATGTTTTCCTGAATCGTGTCTGGGCAAGTGCTCGAGACATCCAGCTTTCCCGCCGCTTGCAGCGCCTCTCCCCGGGCAATGTAGGAACGCGTCCCGGAATCAAGCGCATTAAGTTTCGCTTTTTCCAGGGCCGCTCCCCAGGCGATGTATGACCGGGTCCCTGAATCCATTGCGTTACGCGCTTGCATGGCTTGTCCCCGGGCAATGTAGGACCGAGTCCCTGAATCCATCGTATACGGCTGGTCTTCTACACCTGTGATTGGCACAACGACGGGTCGGGGTGACTGACTTAGATCCACTGTCTTTGACGGCTTCGAGAATGGCTGTGACACAGCCAGGGTCACCAGCAACATCGAGAGCGCCGCCAGGAATAGGACAATACGATTCTTGAACATTTTGATCTCCTTTTTGGTTCAACAAGTTATAATGTTTTCAGAAACCCGAGTTGGTCTCTACTATGCCCATACTGTAGCAAATC
>DAITPI010000068.1:0-13562 GCA_036833655.1 Anaerolineales bacterium
CCTCTTCCCCGCGGCTCTCCTGGATCTCTGCCAGGCGCAGATAAGCGATCAGATAGCCCGGGTCGTTCTCCAGCGCCTTGCGATAGAGAGTCTCGGCAGCGACCAGATCGTTCTGCCGGCGCCGCGCATCGCCCAATATGATCTGCGTCCAGGGCACCTCGGGCGCCATCACTGCCATTGCCTGGTAGTAACCCGCGGCAACGGCTGGCTGGCCCCGGTCCTCGTAGATCTGCGCCAGCCGCGAGTAGAGGAAGGCGCGTCCCTGCCGCGTGGACGGCGAGAGGAACGGGTTGGCGGAGGCGTCTGCATCCAGTTTTTCGAGGGCGCTGAGATAGGCATCGATGGCAGCTTCACCATTCCCCTGTCCCTGCCAGTAATCTGCCATCGCGATGTATAACGACGGCTCGTCCGGATTGGTGCGGATGGCGATCTGCAGGATCCGCAGCCAGTCTGCGGGTCGTGCGCCCTGCTGGCGCAGCAGGTTGTTCAGCGAGATATAGGTGTCCAACCGGTCCGGCTGGAGCACGAAGGCCTGCTCGTACGCCGGCAGCGCCTCCTCGGACTTCCCCTGCAGGCGGAAGAGGTCTCCCTGCAGCCGGTGCGCCTCGCCGTTGACGGGCGCCAGCGACAACACCTTGTCGATCTCCCGACCGGCTTGCTGGAGACTCCCGGCGTCGAGCAGCAGCTGTGTGAGCCTCAACCGCGTGTCGACCGTGTCCTGTGCCTCGAGCCCCTCGAGGAAAATGGCGCGGCGATAGAGGCGGGCAGCTTCGGCGCGGCGGCCCTCCCGGGCGAGCAGGCTGGCATCGACGGTTGCCAGCTCGGCAGAGAACGGATTCCGCAAGCGCAGCTGCTGCAGCAGGGACGTCGACTGGTTGAGCTGCCCGGCTTCCCGGTAGGCGCTCTCGAGGATGTACTGGTTGAAGCGCAGAGGCTGCAGATCCACTGCCTGTTCATAGAGAGGTAACGCCCTGTCGTAGCGTCCCTGCGCCTGCCACAGGTTGGCTTGCATCATCAGCCGGCTTGCCTGGTCAGGCAGGCTGCGTTGATCCACGGCAGCCGCATATTGCTCCGCGGCGCAATCCTCCATCCCGTTGCGCAGGCAGGCGTCGCCCAGGCCGATATGATAGCGGGCGACGTCCGGCGCCCGGAGGACAGCCTGTTCCCACTCCGCGCCGCTGCGGGCGATCTCGCCTCGCAGGGCATGCAGCTCGCCCAGGCGGGCATGCAGGATGGGGAGATCGGACTGCGCCAGCGCCAGGCTCCACCAGCTGAGCGCCTGGTCGAACTGGCCCCGCTGCCCGGCGAGCTTTGCCATACCTGCCAGCGCCAGCAGGTCGCCGGAATCCTGTCCCAGCGCCGATTTATAGAGAGCCTCGGCTCCCGCCCAATCTCGTCCGCTCATCGCCGCGTTGCCCTGGATGGCGAGGGCTGTCTGCGATGGCATCTCGAGCACGGCGTACAGGGTGTAAGAGTGGTCGTCGAGCAACCTCCGGAACCACTGCGGCGCGAGCTGCAACTGCAGGTCCAGCTCGCCGCCGCTCGAGGTGACGATGTACTTCACGCCATTTCGTTGCAGGATGTCGATCGTCTCGGGCGTGAGGTACTGCGCCCGGAAGAACCGGTCCTGGTCGATCAGTCGCTGGAGGGCGATGTTCTGCTGGTCGGCGGGGAAGATCTCGCTGGTGGTTGGCACACGGTGCGCCAGGATATTTGCGCCGGCGACATATGCCGCTATCGTAACGCTCAGGTCCTGGTCCGCCAGCACGGTGGCTGGATGGTCCGGTCCGGTCAGCTCGTCCAGCCGGGCGAAGATGCGCTCCGGCGCCGGAAAGAAGTAGGAGGAGGAGGCATCTTCTTCGAGGTAGCGCAGATGACCGATCGTCGCCGGGGTCGCCAGCAGCGCCACGATCAGGAGCAAGGCCGGCAGAGCATAGACGCCGGAGGCACGCCGCGGAATGGTGACGCCCAGCCAGCGCCGGGAGGCTGCCGGGCTGGCCTGTGTCTCCTCGAATGCATCTGTCTCCGGGAGGAGAATCTGCCGGGCAACCAGCGCCAGGATCAGCGGGTAGGGCAGCAGCCAGACCAGGCGCCAGAGGATCCAGGGCATCACCAGCGAGCCGATCAGCGGCATCAGGATCGGGCTGAACATCACGAACAGGATCGCCAGCGTGGTGCCGGTCACGAACTGGATTGCGGGATCCGTGCGGATGCGCCGGAGCAGCAGAGGGAGAAGGAGCAGTGCCAGCACGTAGGGAAGCTCGAGGAGCAGGCGCGGGTCCGATACGTAACGGTTCACGCTGAAGAAGATCAGCCGCTGGCGGTCCATGTTGGCGGCAAAGCGCCAGACGAGGAACGGGTTCGTCGGCGAATTGGCATCTTCTGCCTTGAGCTGGTCCAGCCCGGGCAGGGCTCCATACAGCGTGAGCCCGCGGACCTGCAGGAAGGGGAAGATGGGCACGCTCGTCTCGCCGACCGACCAGCCCTCGAAGCTCTTCGGGTAGGAGGAAGCCAGCGGCGCTTCTCCGCGCGAGAGGACGAGCTGCAGGAATGGCAGGACCATCACGACTGCCACCAGTGCGAATAATCCGAGGCTGCGCTGCCAGGCGGGCCGGTGTCGCAGCTGGAAGAGCAGCGCTGCTTTGCGCGCACCCGGTCCCAGCCTGCGCCACCAGGTCACTCCATAGCGGAGATTGAGCAGGAGGTGCAAGGCGCCGAAGGCGCTCAATGCCAGAGCGACCATGGCAGCGCCCAGGGGGTGGACCGTGGAGATCGCAAATGCCACGACGGCGGCTGCCAGCCACGTGTCGAGACCTCCCTCCCGCACGAAGCGGATCGCCAGGGCAAAGCAGGGCGGCAGGAGCAGGACGACCACCATGAACTTGTCGGCGTTGATGCGCTCGAAGAAGTACAGGCTGACGTTGTCGCCGCGCCAGAACGGAGCCGCCGCGTAGATCAATAGCTGGACCGCCGCGGTGAACAAGCCGAAGCGGCGACTGCCCGCCCCGGCAGCTTTGCCGAGCATGTACATCGCCAGGACAGACCACAACGCCAGGATCTGGCGTGAGTAGCGGCTGATCAGCGAGATCGAATCCAGCCCCGAGAGGTACGACCACAGGTACGAGAGCGGCAGGGACTGGTTGAATGCCATGCGGACGCCCGGTCCCAGGTCGGTGCCAAAGAGCGGCTCCCGGGCGTTGAGCGGCAAGCCAGCCAGCGCATCCATGGCAAAGGTATTGACCGCATACGCGTCGCCGTCGATCTTCGGCACGGAGAGCGCCGGGACGAGGATGGCAAAGAGGAGGATCACAAAGAGCAGCAGGAGAATTTCATCCAGCGCCCAGGGGTCAGGCGATCCTCTGCCCCACAAAGCCTGATTCCGGAACAGGCGCTCCAACAACGGAACGCCGCCGCGTGCGAGCAGCCAGACGAGGACGACCAGGGCGCTGATCACGGACCAGCCCGCCGCCAGCTCGGTCAGTGTGCGATGAAAGAGCAGCGCTGCCATGCCTGGCAGCGCCAGAACAGCCAGTCCCATGGGAAGCGCCAGCGCCAGCTGTTCGAATTTGTCCAGCCGCACGCGCCAGGCGATCATATCTGCGAGCAGGAAGCCAGGTGTGATAAGCAGGGCAAGAAAGGTCAGGCAGCTGGTGGCGAGAGGGGGCAGCCAGGCCGGGAGACCGAACAGCACCAGCAGCCAGACGAGGATGAGGGAGATCGCCAGGAGCGACAAACGCCCACTCCACAGGGCAAGCCGGCGCTGGTCCGGGACCAGCGGTGAGGCGGCGAGCGCCTCCTCGCCCGCAGGCGAGGCAACCTGCCCGAGCGCCGGCGCTCCCCTCGGATCGGATGGCTTATGCAAAGGGTACATAACGACGCAGCCTGGGTCCCACGTAACGGGCGACAGGCAGAGGCAGCTTTGGCCAGAGCGAAGTGACCATTCGAAAGAGGCGGCTGTCCCGGATGTCATTCGCGGATTGCCGGGAATGCTCTCGTCCAAAGACCAGTCCCTGCTGGTAGATCGGCTGGCAGGTGCCGCCCCATTGCCCTTTGAACCTGGATGCATTGGAGCCGGCGGCGCTGCGGCCCATATCGACGAACGAAAAGCCCTGCTCGCTGGCGTCCCGCAGGATCTCCCAGTAGGCGAGGTACACCGGTCGCAGCTTCAGGAACCCGTGGGGCGCGCCGCCCCACATCCCGTAGATCGTCTTGCCCAGCTCCAGCTGGAAGTAACCGCCGAGCGGCTGTGCATCTCGATACACCATGGCAATGTTATACCCGCCGGGAAACGCCTGCAAGACGTTCTCCAGAAACCGGCGGCTAAAGAGGGGCATGCCGCTCTGGTGGGCGAAGTCGCTGAAAACGTTGTAAAAATCCTCCAGCAGCTTGCCCGTGCGATCGATGGCGACCCGCAGACCGTTGCCACGCGCCATGCGGATCTGCCGCCGGATGTTCTTATCCAGGCGTTCCCACAGCGCTTCGGGATCCAGCCGGACGTCCACGAGCCAGTAGACGTGCTCGCTCGTGGTGTGGAGATCCGCCTGCCATGCCTGACGTGTGTCCGCGATCAGGAAGCGCCGCGCCCGGACTTCCTCCGCCCACAGCCGCGCCCGTTCGATCAGCGCCAGCGCCACCGTCTGGTCCTCCGCGCACAGGCCACCGGGCATCGTCCGGACCGTGTCTCCGAGCCACAGGCTCCGGATCCGGAACAACGGCAGAGCGCCCACGATCCGATCGCCTTCGGTCGCCATCAGGTAGTGGGCCTGGTGGCCATAGGTCCGCCGCTGCACCTCCTGCCAACCGCACAGATGCTGTGGCAAGCCGCCCGTTGCGCTCCTGATGTATTCATCCCAGCGCGGCTCTGCCTGCGCGGTCAATTCGGTGATGATCATATTAGCCTGGTTGCGGCGATTGGTTCTGCTCGAGCAGCGCCCGCAAAGGGGCGAAGCGGAACTCGCTGAAGAGGCGGTGCAATTTCGCCTCGAGGCGCCGCCGGCCTGCAAAGTGGGTGATCCGCTCACGTGGCGTGACGGGATGAGGAGGCTGCTCCAGGTCCAGCTCCCATGGATGCATGTAGAGCACCGCCGGCTGGTTCATCCTGTTCAACTGCCCGATCGCCCAGCGCACGAACGCATAGGGCCACATCCGCAGGTAGAAGCCCCCCGCCACAGGCAGATTGATGCCGCCAATCCGCACGGTGCTCAACGGGAATTCCACGAGCCCGTTCTCGGACGCCACGTGCGGGAAGCGCGGCGCACCCGGGTAGCCATAGTAACCGTTGCGGATGGGAAAGACGCTGCTGTCGTACAGGAAGCCCTGCTCTCGCAGCACATCATATGCCCAGGGCGTCGTATGGTTCACCGAAAAGTAAGGAGCGCGGTGTCCGATGGGCCTCTGCCCGGTGATGGCGCCGATCGCTTTCACGCTGCATTCCAGCTCGCGGCCAAACTCCGCGGCGGTCAGGCGAGAGACGCGACAATGCCAGTAACCGTGCACGGCGATCTCGTGCCCGTCTGCCTGGATGGTCTCGATCAGCTCGGGATGGGAATCGGCGACATGTCCCAGGACAAAGAACGTCGCCTGCACCTGATAGGCCCGCAGGATCGCCAGCAGTCGCTGAGTCGCCGGCACCACCCGGCTGGGCAATTGCGGCCACCGGTCGACCTGCGGATTGGTGCTTGTCAACCCCTGAAACCAATCCTCCAGGTCCACGCTGAAGGCATTGAGAGGGCTGCCTGCTGTGACCATGGGTCAGCCGACATATCCCAGGTCGCGCATGAGACGAGTGAGCATCTCTTTCTCCTGCTCAGTGAGCGTCCGGCTATCGCCAGTGGTCTCGCCCTGCCACGTACTGTCCATTGGAAGCACCTCCGGCTGGAAAGCTTCCTGGAAGATCTCGCGCAGCACGCGGCCGTCCATGTGAGCTGGGACGGGCAACCCCATGGTGTACAGGATCGTCGGCGCCAGATCGGTGATACGGGCATTCTCCACGGTGCTGCCGGGACGGATATTTTCGCCGTACGCCAGGAAGATGCCGTTCATCCGGTGCGTGCCTGAGATGCCGCGTTTCATCGGCTCGATGATCTGGTTGCTGCCAAACTCATACTCGCCAAAGCCGAAGTACTCCAGGCGACGGGGCATGAAGACGATATCGGGGGCGTAGTCGAGCTGCGCGCCCGCGTAGACCTCCTCCCGCCGGTACACGGCCTCGACAACGGGTTCGCCGGTCGCCGGATCGCACAGCTGCTGCAAGCGCTGCATGATCGTGTCGCGCACACGCTCGTACTCGGCGCCAGGCTGGACGCTGCCGGCCGGCTCCCGCCCCGCCAGGTTGATGTAGATCTGCCCGACGTTGCCGAGGGAATACGCCACCGTCTGGGACCAGTCCACATCGGCAAAGGACAGAAAAAATCTCTTCAAGATGCCCTGCCCCTGGCCGCGCACAACCTTGCGCTTGAGCCAGCCAAATCCCAGGTGCATGAGGGCGTTGTAGACGTTCATCGGGGTCAAGCCCAGATCGAAGAGGCGCTTCTTCAGAGCGGGGCGCCACCCGGGGCGCACCTGCATGAAGCCTTCCTGGATGAGCCAGTTGTTGACGTGGATGAATTTATGGAAGGGTCCAAAGCCGTGATCGGACATGATGACCAGCGTGGTGTCGCGATCGAGCGTCTCGATCACCCGGGCAAGGTACCTGTCAACGTACTTGTAATAGTCGCGAATGGCATTGCCGTAACGGGCCGCCATGCGCGGGTCGTGCAATGGGTGCTGGCGATCCATATACTTCCAGAGGGCGTGGCAGATCGTGTCCGTGCCGTTGAAGACCAGCATGGCAAAATCCCAGGCATCTCGCTGGCGCAAGTAGTCGAACGACTGGATGCGCAGGTCTGTGCAGCGATAGAGTCGCTCGAGGAAGGCATCCACGCCGCCGTCGGAATATGCCTTGCCCGGGTCGGGGTAGAGGATGTAGTCGCCGACCTGCCGGACGATCTCCTGGTACAGTCCAGCCGGGTACGAGATGGGGCCGTTCACATCGGACGCCGGCATACCGGAGAGCATCACGCCATTGACGGGCACAGCCGGGTAGGTCATCGGGACGTTCAGGGCGCACACACGGCGACCTGCCTGACTCAGCAGGCTATAGATCGTCGGCGCGGTACCATGTAAGGCGGTGATCGGGGAGAAATTGTAGCTATCGGGGTCGCGGGCGATCCAGTCATAGAGCCGGTGCCGGCCGGGGTTCGTCCCGGTGGCAAAGGATGTCCAGGCGGGCGCGGTCATGGGCGGGATCGTGCTTTCGAGGGATCCGTGAGCGCCCTGCTCCATCAGCTGGCGCAATGCCGGCAGGTGACCTTGGGCCGCCCAGGGTTTGATCAGATCGAAGGTGGCTCCATCGAGTCCAATTACAAGGGTACGCATGAGTGGTAAGCAGCTCCTGTCAAGACAAGGATGATAGACCTGGCTATGCTAAGGTTCGCGCGAAAAAAGTCTTGCCTTGCGAAATCGGTAATCGTGTGCTGCAAGGGATCCGGCAATTTCTGCGATGAGCAGGTCAGCGCCGTGGTACCCGCTCGTCCCCGACCTGATCTCTGGACATCCGGCTCATGATGAAGGATTGCGTGTATTATATCCCTTTTCGTACTGATCCTTTTCGCCTGCCTCGGTGATCCAGGCAATGAGCGCGCCCCGGGCGCACATCTCCAGATATCAAAGATGCTTATCAACCTGCTTTAGTTCCATGATTGCCTCCAATGCTTTTGCCCGTACATCGTATGGCACGAAGATATGATCATGGAAATAGGCGGCAATCACGTTGGCGGGGATTTCCCGTTCTGCCAGCTCTGCGGCAAGAAGCGCGGTGAGACCGACAAGCTCCAGCGAGGTATACACTTCGATTGTCAATCTGGCGAATGGTCCCTGGTGCGCTATCCCCTCTCGCTCGAAATATTCCTGCGTAGCGATGACCGTCAGGCCTTCGTCCTCACGAAATGTCCCGAGCACCTGTTCGGACCGGGAAATGGCTGCCTCTGTCACAGAAGCAAAACCATACCGAACCTCATCACAGGAAACTTGCAGAGTATGGAGGACTTCAGAGAGATCCATCTGCCCCGGCATGCACGGATTATATCAATGCAGGTCGGGGCTGGTTTTGTGCAAGGAGAAGTAATCCGGACAGTTCCATTTACGGGCGCACGACCTGGCCCGGATAGATGCGGTTGGCGTTGGGAATGTTGTTGTTCAGCTGCAGGTAACGCCAGCTCACGCCGTAGTAGCGGGCGATGCGGCCGAGGGTATCGCCGCGGCAGACTACCCAGTAGCTGCCGCTGCCATCCAAGTTCGGTCCGCAGCCATAGTACTCGCCGGGATAGACCGGGTCTCCGCCGGCATCATAGGCATCCGAGTACCCGGGGATGTTCAGCAGCTCTCCGGGGTGGATGAAGCGCTCATAGTACGTCCAGGGGTTGGCTGCCCGCAGATCGGCAAGAGATACGCCGCAGTTCCGCGCGATCCTTGCCAGCCAGTCGCCGCGTTGTACCCGGTAGGTGGAGCCGCAGTACCCGTGCGCCTGTGCGCTGCCGGTCGTTGCTGCAAGGCTTGCCAGGAGCAACACGAAAATGAGGGTCGCCTGGGTGATCCTTTTGATAGACATGTTTTTTCCTCCTGAGTCAAAAACGGAACGGTCTCGCTAACACTACTATACGACTTTCGGACTCGGAGTTCAAGTAGCTGTGCGATCAGCGTGCCCGGCGGACTTCCTGGAGATCGTCCGGCTGCACTTCTGCCCGGCATTCCATTTGGAGTATACTAACCTATCTTATCCGTTTTCCACGCCTGGCTGCGGGGAGACACCATGCCACAAACAATTCCAACGCTAACGATGGTTCAAAGGGGCAACGGGGGTCTGAGGCGAAGGCAGATTCAAATAAGGCTGCTGCATGGCTAGCCTGTTCATCTCTTATTCCCGCAAAGACATCGAGACCGCGCGCAAACTCGCCGGGGCATTCCAGGATCAGGGGCTGGACTTCTGGCTCGACTGGGAGGGCATCCCGCCGACGGTCGATTGGTGGCAGGAGGTGGAACGTGGCATCGAGGACGCGGATATCTTCCTCTTCCTGCTCAGTCCCGATTCGTGCAAGTCGAAAGTCTGCCGGCAGGAGATCGAGCATGCGGTCAAGAATGGCAAGCGGCTGGTCCCGGTGGTTGTCCGGGAAGTCCATACCGAGGAGGCGCCGCCGCAGCTGAGTCACCTGAACTGGATCTTCCTGCGCGAGACGGATGATTTTCCGGCGGGGCTTGCCAGGCTCATCACGGCGATCAAGACGGATTACGACTGGGTGCAGGCACATCGCGAGCTGCAGGTCAAGGCACTGGAATGGCAGCGGAGCGGTGAGGATGCCAGCCTGTTCCTGCGCGGCAAGGAGCTGCAGCAGGCGGAGCTGCAGCTGGCGGCGAATTCCTCGAAGCCGCCTCTGCCCACGGACCTGCAGCGGGAGTACGTTTTGAAGAGCCGGCAGGCAAGCGACAGGCAACGAAGGGTCGTGCTGGGGATTGCGATTGTCGCGGTCATTACGCTGGCCGCGCTGGCAGTCTTCGGGTTTGTGCAGGCGGGCCTGGCGACGGCGAACGCCAGAAAAGAGCAGATCGCCAGCACGCGGGCAGTGGCGAACGCCAATACGGCGCAGGCAGCCAGTACGCTGGCATTCGACAATGCCGCCACTGCCCAGGCGAGCGCCATCGAGGCAGAGTATCAGGCACGCGCCGCGCAGTCGATGGCGTGGCAGGATCGCAACCTGGCGCTCTCCTTGCTGCTGGGAATCGAGGTCTACAAGCACGAGAACACTCCCCAGACACGCGGACTCTTGCTGGATAACGTCCAATTCAATCCGCAATTGCTCCAGTTCCTGCGGGGGCATTCTGACTCGGTCACCAGCGTGGCATTCCGGCCCGATGGCCAGATTCTTGCTTCGGCGAGCGCCGATCAGAGCATCATTCTGTGGGATGTAAATACCCGTACCCCCCTAGGGGAGCCTCTCCTGGGGCATACCGGTCCGGTGCAAAGCCTGGCATTCAGCCCGGACGCTAAGCTGCTTGCCTCGGGCAGCACGGACAGGAGCATCATCCTGTGGGATGTGGACCGACGCGAGCCGGTCGGTGCGCCGCTGATCCTGCCAGGAGCTGTCAATAGCCTCGCATTCAGCCCCGATGGACAGCTGCTTGCCGTGGCGACTTCCGACAAGACCATCAGCCTGTGGGATGTGGGGACTCTCGCGCTCGTGAGCCAGACCTCGCCGCTGGCTGCCACTGTCAACTGCATCGCCTTCAGTCCCGATGGCAGCCTGCTGGCATCGGGAAGCGATGACCGGAACGTGCTGCTCTGGGATGCGCCGTCGCTTCAACCGCAGGGCCAGCCACTCACCGGACATGCAGGTGCAGTCTATAGCATTGCTTTCAGCCCCGATGGCGAGATCGTGGCTTCGGGGAGCAATGACACCAATATCATCCTGTGGAATGTGCAGACGCGCGAGCGTATCGACCAGCCCCTGCGTGGTCACTATAGTCGCGTGAACAGCGTTGCCTTCAGTCCCGATGGCAAGACCCTGGCTTCTGGCAGCGGCGATCAAACCATCATCCTCTGGGATCTGCCGACGAATCAGCGGGTGGGCTTGCCTCTGAAAGGCCACTCGGCTCTGCTGAACAGCGTTGCCTTTAGCCCCGATGGCCAGACCCTGGCGTCCGGAAGTCTTGACCGGACCGTCATCCTCTGGGATCTGGCGGGGCAGCAGCGCATTGGCCAGCCTATCCCGGGCAAATCCGGCTCTGTGAATAGCGTCGCTTTTAGCCCGGACGGCAAGACGCTGGCGTCGGGAAGCTATAACAACACGATCACGCTCTGGGATCCCCAGACGCGCAAGCCGGTGGGCACACCCCTGACCGGACACACCGCGCAAGTACGGCAACTAAGCTTTAGTCCGGATGGGACCGTGCTGGCGTCCGCGAGTGACGACAAGACCGTCATCCTGTGGAACGTTGAGACGCGCCAGCCGCTGGGTTCGCCGTTAGCAGGCCATACCGGTCCTGTCTACAGCGTGGCGTTCAGCCCGGGCGGCGACGTGCTGGCTTCGGGCAGCGCCGATAACACCATCATCCTGTGGGATGTCGATACGCACGAACCGATCGGTCCGCCATTGACCGGACATTCGGGCATCATCTACAGTCTGGCGTTTAGCCCGGACGGGGAAATCCTTGCATCGGGCAGCGCGGATGGCACGATCCTGCTGTGGGATACTAGCACGCATGAACCGATCCGCGCCGCTTTGCAGGGACACACGGACCAGGTGAGGAGCGTCGCCTTCAGCCCGGATGGCAGGCTGTTGGCCTCGGGCAGCGCAGACGATACCGTCCGCCTCTGGGACATGGCGGATTACCGGCCGCTCGGTAGCCCGCTCACCGGGGCGACCCGGCTCGTGTCCAGCGTCGCGTTCAGTCCCGATGGCAAAACGCTGGCCGCCGGAAGTTATGACAGGAACATCCTTCTCTGGGATGTCAGTACCCGCGAGTCCATTGGCCAGCCCCTGGCAGGTCACCTGGGCTCGGTTTTCAGCGTTGCTTTCAGCCCGGATGGAAAGAGGCTGGCTTCCGGCGCCATCGATAACAGCATCATCCTTTGGGATCTCGATCCGCAATCGTGGCTGGCAAAAGCCTGCCAGCGCGCGGGACGTAATTTCTCGCGCAGCGAATGGACGCAGTTCTTCGGGAACGAAACCTACCGTACCACCTGCGAGCAATGGCCGCTGCCGCAGGAGGAATCGTCGACCTCCAGGGCGACACCATAAGGCGTTGCCTGGCAGAAGAGCGGTCTCTAGGGCTCAGTGGTTACGGGCGGGTCGGTGGCTGCAGGTGGATCGGTAGCAACGGGTGGGTCCGTCGCGATAGGCGGATCGGTGGCAACAGGCGGATCGGTCGCGACCGGCGGCTCTGTTGGCGAATTGCACTGGCAGATTGCCGGATTGTATCCAACGTCGCCGCAGTCCAACGGGTCGAAGGTTGGTTCACAGGCAGGAGGTGGGGGCGCACTGGTCGGAGGCAGGTCGGTCGCCGGGACGAGTGTGCCGGATCCGTTGGGGGGTGGCCGCCGCGTTGCCGTGGGCAACGTCTCCGGCGGGCAGAACTTCGGCTGATAGGCGACGGTCTCCATGTTATAAGCCTGCCAGCAGGTATTATCGACCGCGTACAAAGCGCCCACCGGGAAGTGCGGACTGTTCCGCACCGGAGAGCCGGCCTCTGCCTCGGTAAAGTGGTCGCTGTAGTCCAGCCGGGATACATCTTTTAAGCCGGCGTCGGATAGAACACCTGCCAGAAAAGAGGGGCCGATCCAGGATTTCTTGAATGCAAACTGAACCGCAGCCGGCTGACCTTCCTGCATGCGGACCCATGCCAGGTCTGGCTCGGCATTGTCGTCCCGCTCCCCGTCGAAAACATGGGTTTCATAGCCATTCCCTGCCGCGTCCCCATCGGACTGGCTGCTCGATCGTCCAGCCGAATCGTGGTTGGAGTCCTCGAATACCCGCACCGTGCTGGTTTCCCATTCGGTTGTGTACGGGCCCTGTGCCCAGATGAGATAATCGCCAAACCCGTCTGCCGTCAAATCGATCTCGACACCGTACCGGATCCCGATGAAGTTGTTGGGATCCTTTCCCTTAACTTCCATGGAAACATAATACCAGTCTGCGTCTTCCCCGATGCTGAAGCTCAGGATATCGACGTCAGGGACATAGGTCATATCTTTGAGGAAGGGCCGCTCGAAGCGGTTGATCTTGAACGAATCCCCGTATGGAGCAGAAGTTCGTGTGGATTCCACGTCATAGACCAGCTTCCCGGGCGCCGGTACGACATCCTCCGGACGCATCAGGGAACCCGTGACCGGAATTGCCTTTGTCGACGTGGCAGAGGGCGCGGAGGTTGCGGTCTGCTCACTGGCAGCCGTTGCCGGGAGAGAGTCCGTTGCGGATGCGGGTGGCGCAGCAGGCTGTGGAACCGGAGCACAGGCTGTCACCCCCAGCAAAAACAACAGGATTGCCCTCGAAACTATCTTGCTTCGATCCATCAAGCCCTCCTTCCTGTCCAATTTAGACAGAGTGTATCTCATTATACAGAGTTTCGAAAGAAATACAATGAGCATTCCGGGAAATCCAGGGCTTTCACAAAGTCTACGTTCGAGTCACCCTCCGGGGAGCGGTTCAACGCGACGGACACCCCCAGGCACTTGCGCCCGGGGCAAGTGTGCACCTGCACTGGAAGCTGATCGCTTCGTGCTCAGGTGCAAGTGCAGGTGAGGGCCTGGCCGCCTCACGGCGGGATGCACCCTGGCACCGCCCGCTCCCTAATCCCGGAGCCAGGAGTTGCAGGCTCGGGGATCGCGGCGCGGGACAGGGCATGTGTCGCTACGCTCGGTATGACATCATTCAGTTTAGTAAGCTACTTTGAGAAGGACCTGCGGCAAAATCTGACTGCCAACGCCATTTCAACACCCGGTGCAGGCAGGCTGGATCTCCAAAATAGTCCCC
>DAITPI010000069.1:0-13561 GCA_036833655.1 Anaerolineales bacterium
GATATGCAGCAGCGCGGTCGCGAGCGCGAAGAGAATGATCCCATAGTGCTTACCCGTAAGTTTCATATCTGACTCCTCTACATACTAGTTTGAGATTTGAGATAATTCCGTTGATATCTTCTGCTTGCTGCTGCCTCCGCTTGCGAGGAGCAGACCAAGCATCCCATTCAAAATATCACGTCCGCGCATGATCAGGCTGATGCTGATCCCGATCGCGGGCGCATAACCCATTGCCTGCAATGCATAGACCTGACTTGCCTCCAGCGCACCAAGCCCGCCAGGAAGAGGCATCAGGAAAGCAATCAGAGCCGCGGTGAGGGCAGCAAGCGTCTGCGCAAAGGATAGATCCACGCGCATGAACGATGCGATCAGGAAGTATTCCACCGCCATCCCTGCCCAGGCGAGAAGCGAGAAACCAAGGGCGACCAGAAGCGAACCCAGCCTGCGGCGTGTGAACGAAGCTGCCATCCGTTCGGCGACGATGATCAGCCGCGCCCACGCCGGGTTTCGGAGCAGCGGCGAGATCCTGCGCATCAGGCTCGAGATCGGATATCTGCCGTGATAGAGCAGCACCAGGTGGATCGTGGGCCACGCCAGGATCAGCGCCATGGGAATCAGGCTCGCCGACACTCTGGCTCCAGCTCTCGAGATCAACCCCACCTGCAGGGCAGCCGTCAGCCCGGCTCCAATCAGGATGAAGTTGGCGAGGAATTCCAGCAATTTGTCCATGATGACGGCCGAGGTGGCGCGGGCGAAGGAGATCCCGTGATTGCGCTGCAGGTAGAGCACCTGCAGCGGCTCTCCGCCCACCTGCGGACCCGGCGTGAAATAGCTCAACCCGAACACGGCGAGGCGATACCTGACCAGGGGCAGAAAGGGAATGCCGCGGTTCTCTGCGCGCACGATCGTCCACCAGCGTGCTGTCATGGAGGCGATCACGAACGCATTGATCAGGAAAATGACTCCAAGCTGCCAGAGGCGCAGCTGGCGGATCGCTGCCCAAATTTCAATGAGGGGTGCTTTTCGCAGCGCAAAGTACAGCAGTACGGCCAGAGCCAGATAGACCACCAGCCGTGACAAGGTGATCGCCCTGCGTGCCCGACTTGCAGCGGGCGGAGAGGCAGCCAGCACACCCGGACCCGGCTCCGGGTAAGGCTCAGGCGCAGACAGGCTCACAGCAGCCGTTCGCCTTCCCCAACAGGCGGATTCTCGATCAGGCACCGCATCTCGTTCAGTACCGCCTGATGGATGACCCTGGTCTGATTGGATGCCAGATCCCGGACGTGAATCGGCTCACCGATCTGCACGCGCACGTGGACGTCTTTCTTGTTGAGCATCACGTGTGCCAGCAGCTGCAGGGCGGCAGCCAGTTTCTCACGTTCTGCGCGCGCCCGCCTGAGATAGGTCAGGGGATGATGGGCGGTCTTCTGCCGGATCACGCCGCGCACCAGCACCGGCAGCACCGCTGCCTCGGGCGCCATGCGCAGAAAGACCCCGACGCTGTCGGTCCACGACTTGAGAGATGCCACGGCGCCCCGCTGCAGGTCTGGATCCGGCTCGATCTCCCCGGCAGGGAAAGTGAGCGCGGCGCCGCCATTGCGCAGATGGGCGCTGATCTGGCGGATCAGCTTGAAACGTGAGCCTGCATCCCCGGTCACATAGGCAAGCTGTTTGCTCATATTGGGCAAAGCGTTCAGGAATGGACGATCCAGAGCAATGATCATCAGGTCGGGGCGGTTGAGGGCGATAAAGAGCGAAAGCGTATCGCTCATCCCCGGATGATTGGATAACGCCAGGAACGAGCCGGTCGGAATGCGCTCTTTTCCGAACACCCGGATCTCGTCTACGAAGTGCTGGATGGATCGGCGCGAGGCTTCCACCAGGCCATAGGTGGGGATAGCGGAATCAAACTCCACCATCTGGTGCGCAAACTTGTGCGGCGGCGACGTGAAGAGGCGTTGCACTAGCCGTCTTAGCAGCGGGCGGTCCTGCCAGCCAAACGAGGCGATCAGGTCGTCCAGGTTGATCTGGGTGAGGGTGTCTACATTCGAAGCGTTCATTCGGGTTCCATAGAAAAATGTAAAGGATAGCCTTCCAGGCCGGCTGCAAAGTGCGCCTTGTTGGTCCGTCTCTCTGCTTCGGATTTCGGCAGGGTTTGTACGTATGCCAGGCCGGTGATGTGAGCGATCAACATGATCTCGTACGCCTTGGGATTCGACTGGTAAAAGACGGTCTTCAGAACGTGCACCACGAAATCCATCGGCGTGACATCGTCATTGTGGATCAGGACGCGGTATAGGGGCTCGAGCTCGGTCTCTTCTTCCTGCTCTTCGATGATCTCGATCTCGGGAAAGGCTTCTACTTTCATTGATATATACGGAACGCCTCGTCGTTTTGGATGTATCACCTGTTCCTGCCGCACTTCCACGGTGGCAAACGCCCATGCGAACATCAATAGAGTCCGCTCAGCGTTTCGAGCTCCTCCTCGGACAGCTCGATCTCGGCGGCTTCGAAGTTCTCCCGGATATGTTGCGGGTTGAGTGACATTGGGATGGTGATGACGCGCCTCTGCGCCACCAGCCACGCCAGCGCGATCTGGAACGGGGTCGCGGAGTGGGCATCCGCGATCGCCCGGACGGTGGTGTTGACGGGCAGATTCCGGAACTTGACCGGCGAATAGGCCGTCAGCAGGATATCGTTCGCCTGGCAATAGGCGAGGACGCCGTTCTCCTCATAGGACCGGTCAGGCAGCCGGTAAGGCACCTGGTCGGTGAGCAGTGGCGTTTCGGAAAGGGAATGCGCCTGCTTCAACAGCTTGAGGTTGAAGTTGCTTACGCCGAGATGCCTCACTTTGCCGCCCCGCACGAGCTCGTTGAGAGCGCGAAAGGTCTCGTCCAGCTTCATGCCGATACGGGGCCAGTGAATGAGGTAAAGATCGACATAATCCATCTGGAGGCGGCGCAGGCTGTTCTCACATGCTTTGACGACCTGGTCGTACTGCAAGTGTGCCGGGTCTACTTTTGTTGTGATGAAGACGTCCTCCCGATTTGTCTTCGTCTCCCGCAGAGCCTGCCCGATCAGCTCCTCGGAATGACCGGCGGCATAGACCTCGGCCGTGTCGAAATGGGTGTAGCCTGCCTCGAGCGCTGCGCGCAAAGCAGCTAACGAAGGTGCATCGAGTTTGGGATCCGCGTAGGAATCTCCGCCGATCCTCCAGGTCCCGTAACCAATTTTCGGCAAAGACACGCCATGTACAGTCTCATATATCATAACTCACTACCCTTTAATTTCCTGAGGCAGAAACGGCAGCGTTTGGACTTATGTTTCCCATTCCACACCGGCGCGGTCTGCTTCAGATTCAGAGAGCAGTTTCTCCACGGCTGCCATCTCTTCTTGGTCGCCGATCACGCCAATCCGGTCATCGGCCTGAAAGACAGTCCGTGATTTGGGATTTGCCATCAATTGTCCCTGCCGGATGAGCGCCACCACCGAGGCTCCCGTGCGGGAGCGCAGGTTGGCGCTCGCGAGGGTCTGTCCTACCAGCGGACTTTCCTCGAGCAGGCGAAACCACTGGATCTCGATCGCCTGGAATGCATCGATCATCTCGTGCAGCAGGCGGTGTTCCTCTTCGGTGTTGAGTCCGAGATCGTAATGATCGCGCCGCACGGCATCTGTGTAGCGGTAGATCTCCTGCAACGGGAAGCCGAGCTGAAGGAGAGTGTGGCGCACGATCTCCAACCCGCCTTCGAGCTCAGGGTGGATGACATCCCGTGCGCCGAGTTCGCCGAGCCGCCTGGTCCCGTCTTCGCTGATGGCACGAGCGATGATCGGTAGCTCGGGGGCGATGTCGCGCGCCGCGGTAACGACCAGTGCGCTGGCGTCCTCATCCGGTCCCGCCACGACCAGTGCCCGTGCCCGCTCCAGGCCGACGTGCTTGAGCACCTCCGAGTTGGCGGCATCGCCATAGAGGGTGGGGATGTCTTTCCGGCTGAGCTCCTCGACGCGTGCCGCGTCGGACTCGACGACCAGGTGCGGGATGCCCATCTCACCCAGCAGCGTGACGATATGCCGCCCGACGCGCCCGTATCCGACGATGACCACGTGGTCTGCGATCGATTCGGCGACCTGCGGAAGCGGCGGTCCCTGCCGGTCGAGCAGGCGCCAGAGCCCGGGGAACGTTTGCAGCCAGCGCTCCATCGGGCGGACGAGGCGGAACATCAACGGATTAAGCATGATCGAAAGCAGGGCGCCCGCCAGGATCAGGGAATACTGGCTCCGCTCCAGCAAGCCGAGGGCAACGCCGGCCTGCCCGACGATAAAAGAAAACTCGCCGATCTGGCTCAGACCGGCGGAGACGACCAGCGTCGTCCGGGCTGCCCAGGGGAAGATCAGCCCCATCAGGATTGTCGTCAGCGGCTTGGCAATGACGATCAGGGCGGTCAACGCCAGGATGGGCCCGATGTTCTGGTACAGAAAGATGGGGTTCACCAGCATGCCGATCGAAACAAAGAACAGCACCGCAAACGAGTCGCGGAAGGGCAGGATGTCTGCACCCACCTGATGGCTGAGCGGCGATTCGCTCACCACCACGCCCGCGACAAAGGCGCCCAGTGCCAGCGAGATGCCGAAGATCTCCGCTGCCCCCAGCGCAATTCCCAGGGCGATCGCCAGGACCGCCAGAATGAAGAGCTCGCGCGAGCGGGTGTGGGCGATGCGCATCAGGATCCAGGGAATGAGCCGCGTCCCGGCAAACAGCGCCAGGATCACGAAACCAGCCGCCTTGAGCAGGGTCAAGCCCAGCGCCCCCCAGTCGAATCCGTTCGAGGCATTGGCAAGCGTCGGCATGAGGACCAGGATCAAGACCGTTGCCAGGTCTTCGAGCACCAGCCAGCCGACCGCCGCCTGTCCATGGGGGGTGTTCAGGAAGCCGTTGTCCATCAAGCCGCGCAGGAGCACCACCGTGCTGGCGATCGAGATCGCAAACCCGAGGATGATGCCCGCGGCGACCGACCAGCCCCACAGCCGGCTGAGACTAAAGCCGAGAAGGGTGGCAAATGCAATCTGTCCGATCGCTCCCGGGATGGCGATCGACCGGACCCTCCAGAGATCCTTAAGCGAAAAGTGAATGCCAACCCCGAACATCAGGAAGATCACCCCGAGCTCCGCCAGCTGGCTGATCGTCTCTGTATCCCCCACGAAGCCCGGCGTGAATGGTCCAATCGCGATCCCTGCCAGTAAGTACCCCGCGATGGTCGGCAAGCCAACTCGCCGGGCGATCACACCACCGATAAATGCCACCACTAAAGCGACGGCAATATTGATAAGCAACGTCACTTCACCATGCATGAACTCTCCGTATTGATTTATCTCTCATTCCAACTGTAATAAATGTGAACCCTTGAAGTGAGCGCAGTCGACCAGGCGCCCGATTTCGAGGCGGTCCGCGAGCACAATGGATCTCCGCCCGGCCCACTCAGCGCACTCTGCTGTAAAGCCTGCCGGCGCCCAGAAAAACCCGCGTGCCGCTTTTATGCGTCGCATTTCCAGATCGAGGCTATTCACGTGATGTAACTCGACCGGATGTGACTGTCCCCTGCATGCGACCAGCTCGATCCTTCCCTCCGGGTTGATCAAGGTTAGATAGGGACTCCGGTCTGACCTTGCCACGGTCCGGTAGCCCATACGTGTAAATGCCTGGATCGCCAGCTGCCTTAATCCGCCGTCTTCCAGATCTGCGGGCAGGGAAAACTTTGGAGAGACGCCTGCGCGCGAGTTCCGGCTCCAGCCGGCGATCGCCCGCTGCCAGGTCCAGCGCCGCAGGCGCCTCCAGTAGAAACTGAGCAGTATCAGGCTCGCCAGACTGACCATGATTCCGCTGCTGCTCACGATAACAAGAAGCGCCCGGTTTTCTTCAGAGACTCTCTGTGAGAAACCGAGCGCCATGAACCCTCCCAGTACAAACAGGGCTGTGATCGCGAGCAAGGCCCGATCAAGTGTGAGGCGGGGGCTGCGCTTTGCCATGGAGTTGTCTCTCCTCTCTGGTTCGCATGATCATGGTTGGCGCAATTTTATCATGAAGAATTTTCGTTTCTCTAGTTCAGCTCCCTATCTGTACAAATGATTGGCTGCCGTTTCCAGTTACAAGCGGGACGCCGCCAAGAATAGCATCCATGGAATGCGTTTGCAGCGCTCAAGCGCAGCCGGATCCTGGAACCGTGCCGGGTGCAGCCGCAATTCCGGGGCGTGCTATTACTCTGCCAGCGAGCGGATGGTATCCAGATCGAGCTCGCCTTTGGCGCCCCAACCCTTCGTCCCCTCGGGAATTTCCGGACGGAATTTTTCGTAGAGGTCGTATGCTTTGCGTTCCAGCTCTTTGGCGCTGTACGCTTTGGCGAGCTTCTCCATTGCCGAGCGCGCCGCCTGATAGTCATCGCCAAACCTCTGTTTGAGATAGGTCTCGATGCTTTCCGCGTAAATGGGCTTACCTTTCTCCGCGGCGCGCAGACCCTTCGGCGTTTTCACGGCTGGCACATCCCGGCCGAGGATCTCGATGAACTCCATCTTGACCTCTTTTTGTTTTTTCGCTTCCTGCTCTTTTTCTTCGTCAGATTTCTCTTCGTAGATCCCCAATCGCCGCCCTTTGGACTGGGCGTTCAGCCCTGCGACGGCTTTACCCAGTGTTAATGCTGTTTCGGTGTCGTACCCGAGCCGCTCCGCTACTACCGTTGCCCAGAGAGTCAACACCGGGGCGCGGTTGATCTTGATCTTTTTGTTCGCCATTTGATCCACTCCACGATTAAGGTTTGAGTTCAGAAAAGGCGTGATGTCCTGCTACTATACACTACATTTTCGCGAGCCGCAACAAAAAAATCGGTCCTGAAGGGGCGGGTTTGTCAGGACACTGGCGATCTAGAAAGGCATGTCGTAGACACGCCCCACAATCCACAGGAAGAGACTGAAGATACTGAGGGCGGAGCCCAACCAGAAGTCCCGCCATGTGGCTGCCCATTCCCGGATCAAATATGCCCGCCATGGTTCATCCAGGTCATATGCAACTTCCACGGGCTCACCCAACTTGTATTTTCGTCCCGACAAAAAATTGCTCGGAATGACATCGAGGCTCATTTCTTTCTCGTGAGGCGGTTGGTAAATGACCAGCGGTCTTTCATGATTTACCACTTCACTCGCACTCACCATGCTCAACGTCAGCCAACCTGCTGTATTCATAGCACTTTTTCTAGACGCTACACTGCCGATTGTTGTCTTGCTGTGCTTCCTGACGCTGGACATATACAGTATTTTCCGTAAAGCAGGAATGACAACAACCAGACCAAGAAAAAAGAGCAACATCGCAATTCCGTAAATCATGATGATCCTTTCAGCCAAATCCAGCAGATGCAACATCAAGAATACAACACAATCCGGTGGAATTCGATAAGGAACCCGTCTCTTTCAAGACGGGTCCTCATTACCACTTACCAATTACCCTGTTACGCCGGCACCTTTTGCGCCGCCTCAAATCCTCGCCGCAGCGCCTCATAGTTTTTTGGCAGGAGATGTTTATGGCGCGCAGGCAGGTGACTTTCGAGCGCCTTCTCGACGTCCTTCAGAGTGATCTCGGGCAGGACGGTCAGTAAAGCGCCGACCGCCACCATGTTGAGCAGTTTTTTATCGCCGATCTCCTCAGCGATCTCATTGCAGGGCACAAAGACCACGTTAATGTCCTCGCGTTTGGCACCGCGATCGACCATCGACTGGTTGACGATCAGCGTGCCACCGCTCGCCAGAGTCTCTTCGCATTTCTCAAAGGACGGCAGGTTCAGGGCGATTGCCAGGGGTGGATTCTTTACCAGCGGCGAGCCGATCTCCTCGTCCGCAATGACCACCGTGCAATTGGCTGTCCCACCGCGCATCTCGGGACCATAGGAGGGGATCCAGGTGACTTCCTTGCCAGCGTCCATGGCGGCGTACGCCACCACCTGCCCGCCAAACAGAACACCCTGTCCACCAAAACCAGCAATCATGATTTCTTTTTGCATACGTCGCTTCGCTCCTTCGATATTCGGAAATCGATCGTCGAATATCGAGTATCGTTTTATTAGACCTTCACCTGCGCCACACCCGCGGTCACTTTGTAATCGCCAAGCGGGAAGGCGGGCACCATATGCTGTTCCACGAACTTCAGCGACTCCACCGGCGTCATGCCCCAGTTGGTGGGACAGGTGGAAAGCAGCTCGACCATCGAGAAGCCGAGTCCGCGCGCCTGCGTCTCGAACGCCAGGCGGATGGCTTTCTTCGCCAGCCGGATGTTCTTCGGGTCGTGCAGCGAACGCCGTACGACATAGCCGACGCCGTCGAGGGTCGCGAGCATCTCCGCCATGCGGATGGGATAGCCCTGGGTCTCCACGTCGCGCCCGCCGGGGGAGGAGGTGGTCTTCATGCCCGGCAGCGTGGTCGGCGCCATCTGTCCGCCGGTCATGCCGAAGTTGGCGTTATTGATGAAGATGACCGTCAGGTTTTCGCCGCGCGCCGCAGCGTGGACGATCTCGCCCATGCCGATCGAGGCCAGGTCGCCGTCACCCTGATAGGTGAACACGATCCGGTCGGGCAGGACGCGCTTGATGCCGGTTGCCATGGCAGGCGCGCGTCCGTGGGGAGCTTCGACGAAATCGGTATCGAAGTAGTTATAGGCAAACACCGCGCAGCCCACCGGCGCTACCCCGATGGTCTTGTCGATCACACCCATCTCTTCGAGCACCTCGGCGATCAGCCGGTGCGCCACCCCGTGCGTACAGCCGGGGCAGTAATGGGTGGGTGTATCTGTGAAGCCTTCCGGTCGTTCGTAGACAAGATTATTGGGAGTTGCCATGTTTTACCTCGTCGCTACCATGCGCTCGTACCAGTCATCACGCGGGTTGGCGCTGATCGTTAAGGGTCCCGCGGCGATGCGCTGGATCTCGTGCAGAATCTCGTCGGGGAGGGGGACCACGCCGCCCATGCGCCCGTAGAACTCGATCGGCGCGCTGCCCTTGACTGCCAGGCGGACGTCCTCCAGCATCTGGCCCGCATTCATTTCGGTGACCAGGAAAGCGCGCACGCGTCCCGCCAGCTGCTCGATGATCTCGAACGGGAACGGGCTGACGGTGACCGGCCGCAACAAGCCGACCTTGATCCCCTGCTGGCGCGCGGCGCGTACCGCCGAGAGTGCCACGCGGCCCGCCGTCCCGAAGCCGACGATCACAATTTCCGCGTCGTCGAGGAAATATTCCTTGTAACGGACTTCCTTTGCCTGGATGGTCCTCCAGCGCGAGATCAGCCGCAGGTTCATTTTCTCTTCCTGGACCGGATCCAGGTAAATGGAGGTCAGGATGCGGCGCTCACGCTTGCCCATCCGGCCGTCAGTGGCCCAGTCCCAGTTGGCGCGCTGGATGGGTCGCATCGCGGGCATCTGCGCCGGCTCCATCATCTGGCCGAGGCAGCCGTCGAGGATGACCATGCAGACCGTGCGGTACTTCTCTGCCAGGTCGAACGAAAGACCCATCAGGTCGATCGCTTCCTGGACCGAGGCGGGCGCCAGCACGATGTTTCGGTAGTCACCATGACCGCCGCCGTGGACTGCCTGGTTATAGTCCCCCTGTGCCGGGGCAATGTTGCCGAGACCGGGTCCGCCGCGCATCACGTTGACGAGCACTGCCGGGACTTCCGTGCCGGCAATATAGGACAACCCTTCCATCATCAGGCTCACGCCCGGGCTGGAGGAGGTGGACATCACGCGCACGCCGGCGCACGCTGCGCCGTAGACCATGTTGATCGCTCCCAGCTCGGATTCCGCCTGGACGAAGGCGCGTCCCAGCTCTGGCATGCGTTTGGATAAATACTCGAGGATTTCTGTCTGTGGGGTGATCGGGTAACCGAAATAGGCTTCGAGCCCCGCCCGCACAGCAGCTTCGGCGATGGCTTCGTTGCCCTTCCATAACTCACGTGTCATAAGTTTCTCCAAAATGTTCACCGCCGAGACGCAGAGGGCGCGGAGACTTCATGAATTTCTCTGCGCGCAAAGCGTCTGCGACTCTGCGGTTTAACCCTATGCCGCGGGGGCGGCTGCCTTGGTGATCTCGCGATAGACGGTGATAGCTGCATCCGGGCAGACCAGCGCACAAATAGCACACCCCGTGCAGCCGTCTTTGAAGATATGCGCGGGGTGGTAGCCTTTGGGGGTAAGCCTGGTCATGTCCAGTTCCATCACCTCCTGGGGACATGCACTCAGGCACAACTCGCAGCCTTTACAATATATGTCACTGACTTCAATCCAACCTTTTGCAGGCATCAGGTCTCCTTTTCTTCAGAGACCCTAAAGGTTTTCTTGTCATGCAAAAGCACTTTTCTCACGAACGGACAAATCGGCTTACAGAACACACCTTTAGGGTCTTATAGAGAGAAGTTTGACAAGAATAGGTCGATATTCTGCCAGCCTGATTATGGCGCTTTACAGGGGAGCAGGCTAGTGTAAAGCGTCATCCACACAAACGCCGAAGGTCATTCCTTTTGGACAGGAAATCCCAAATAAATGACGGACACAGGAAACGGAAATCGCCCGACCGTGGATGACCCCGGTCGGGCACGGATCAGGGCTAAGGAATGATGTGTGCGGGCAGCCTAGCGATGATTGTAGAACTCGACCTGCCAGCGCCACTCGCTGCCATCCTCTGCATTCCACCAGCTGACCAGCTCTCCCACTTCCCCGCCCGGCAGGATGACCAGGCGTCCGATATCCTCGGCGGTGGGCCATACGTCTTCACGCCCGATCTGTTTGCCCTGCAGCGTGAGCCGCGCGATGGGTCGGTCGGCGGTCTGCGCCAGGTCTTTGGCAAAGGCGAGCCGCTCTCCCTCCTCGTTCCGGACTTCGACCGTCAACGTGGCGGGTGGAGCATGGACAAGCAGGACATCCGTAGCATCCAGCCGGCCGCGCGCGAAGCTCATGCCGGTCGCAGCCGCCTGTGGATACCATAGATCCCAGATCTGTAGTTGAGAGGGATTGCTCATCAAGAGACCTCCTTCAGAATCTATGCTAGTCTTTCAAACGATTCCCTGTGTTCATTGTTCCTTGATTCGATCACCAACCAGCCTGGCATCTGGTCGAGCAGCCCTCATTTTATAGATGGTAGAATTCAATGATGGATATTGGAGGACGGAATGACTGATGTTGTCATCGTGGATGGGATCCGCACACCCATCGGGGCGCTGGGCGGCTCCCTTGCCTCGGTCCGGCCCGACGACCTGGCTGCTCTGGTGATCAAAGAGATCGTGCAGCGGAACAAGCTCGACCCGGCACTGGTAGAGGAAGTGGTCTTTGGATGTGCCAACCAGGCTGGAGAAGATAATCGCAACGTGGCGCGCATGGCTGCCCTGCTGGCAGGCTTGCCCGTCGACGTGGCGGGCGTGACCGTAAACCGGTTGTGCGCCTCCGGCTTGAACGCCATCAATCAAGCCGCGCGGGCGATCCGAGCAGGCGAGGGAGAGATCTACATCGCGGGTGGCGTCGAATCGATGAGCAGAGCGCCTTACTCGATCCCAAAGGCAGAGGCCGGCTTTTCCTTCGGCAACCTGACGGCCTGGGACACAGCGCTGGGCTGGCGTTACCCGAACCCGCTGATGAAAGAGAAGTACGGGACCGAATCGATGGGCGAGACGGCGGAGAATATCGCTGCGGAACGTCCGCATATCACCCGCGAGCAGCAGGATGTGTTCGCCCTGCGCTCGCACCGGTGCGCGATTGCCGCGATCGACTCGGGGCGCTTCGCCCGGGAGATCGTACCCGTCGCCATCCCCCAGAAGAAAGGCGAGCCAAAGATTATAGATACCGACGAGCGCCCTCGCCGCGATACAACCATGGAGTCGCTCTCGAAGCTCAAGCCTGCATTTAAGAAGGAAGGCGGCACCGTCACCGCGGGCAATTCGTCGGGGCTCAACGATGGCGCCGCGGCGCTGCTATTGATGAGCGCGGACAAAGCCCGAGACTTGAACCTCAAGCCCCTGGCGCGCATCGTGGCGTCGGCTTCTGCGGGCGTCCCGCCGCGCGTGATGGGTTACGGTCCCGTCCCGGCGACCAGGAAGGCATTGCAGCGCGCAGGCCTGCAGATGAAAGATATCGGCCTGGTGGAACTGAACGAAGCCTTCGCCGTGCAATCACTGGCCGTGATGGAAGATCTCGATCTTGATCCGGCGATCGTCAACGTCAACGGGGGCGCGATCGCCATCGGGCACCCCCTCGGCTGCTCGGGTGCGCGGCTGATGACGACCCTCGTCCACGAGATGCGTTTGCGCGGCGATGTGCAATACGGGCTTGCCACACTATGCGTTGGCGTAGGGCAGGGCGAAGCCACGATACTCGAATATCTCGGTTGATGGCTCTGGAACATTCATTGTGCTGTCGTCGTTTGTATGTCTGGAAAAGGAGACATCCTGAATGAGATTGAGATTTGCCTGGATCGTGCTTGCACTTTTGCTCGCTGCCTGTAACATATCTGTCAATTCACTGACAGCTTCCCCTGTCCCACCGACCGAATCGAATACACCGACTCTGAGCCCCTACCCCGATACGCCCGCGCCCCCTGCTATCCAGGCTCCAACGGTCGAATCGCCTCCTCTCGTGGAGATCCATTTCTTCAATGAGCTGGATGGCTGGGGCGTCACCGAGACCAAAATCGTCCGCACGAACGATGGCGGCATTACCTGGTACGATGTCACGCCGCCCGATGTGCAGGAAACCGGCTATGCCGTGCATACGTTTTTCCTGGATAATAGCCATGCCTGGGTGCAGAAGCCGGATTTCAACAATTTCCCGAACAACGGCTTGCTCTATCACACTGCCGATGGTGGCCTGAACTGGACCATCTCCTCCACACCGTTCAGCGGCGGCGACCTGAGTTTCGTCGATCCGAGCAACGGCTGGATGCTCGCCGACCTGGGCGTCGGTGCGGGCTCGAACGCGGTCGCTGTCTTCCAGACCACTGACGGCGGCGCGAGCTGGACACAGACCTATAGCAACGATCCGGACAACCCCGAGGCGTCCGATTCGCTGCCGCTGGGCGGGATCAAATCGGACCTGGTGCCACGGGACATGCAGACCGCCTGGCTCACCGGCGTGATCTATTCCTCGGGCACCATCTACCTCTTCCGGACGGACGATGGAGGCCGCAACTGGTCGCCGGTCTTGCTGGAGCTGCCAGCGGGCGCAGAGAACGCCGAGCTGGGAATCGACAAAGACCAGCTGCAATTCACCAGCGCCACGGACGGCTTCCTGGTGGTGCGCATGGCGGGCGATTCCACGCAGACCGCCATATACATCACGAACGATGGCGGGGACTCCTGGAGGCTCACCCCGACGGTCATCCCCGGGGCGGGCGCCACGGACTTTCTCTCGCCGCAGGAAATGATCATGTATAACGGAGAGCAATTCTACGTCACGCGTGATGCGGCGCGCACCTGGGCAACGGTCTCCCCGGATATCGTCTTCGGGGATTCTTTTGCCACGATGGATTTTGTCAACCCAAACTCCGGC
>DAITPI010000070.1:0-13494 GCA_036833655.1 Anaerolineales bacterium
AAACACGCGGGACTCTCGCACTACGCTTGTGTTATAGTTGGGGTGACCAGCTTTCTACTTCCACTTGATCTATTCATTCTCAGAAGATGCCCAGGCGCAAAAGCACCGTCACTTCATCGTTCGGCTCTCCCGGCCGCGAGGGACACGATTCCTCTGCGTTCTACAACACGCGCCTGTATGCCGATCGCCTCTCACAACAGCCCGGGACGGAAGCATACATGGAAAATCCGATTGCGGAATTGGATTGCATTTTCAACAAGTCATCAGAGGTGATGAACGAGCTGCCCGATAACTCTGTGCATCTCATGGTAACCTCGCCCCCCTACAACGTGGGCAAGGAATACGATAACGATCTTACGCTGGAAGAGTATCTCGCGTTCCTGATGCGGGTGTGGAAAGAGACCTACCGGGTGCTGGTACCGGGGGGACGTGCCTGCATCAATGTCGCAAACCTCGGCCGCAAGCCGTATATTCCGCTGCACGCCTCCATCATGCGGGATATGATCGATATGGGCTTCCTGATGCGTGGCGAGATCATCTGGGAGAAAGGCGCCTCCGCCAGCACATCCACTGCCTGGGGGTCGTGGCAATCCGCAACCAACCCGACGCTGCGGGATACCCACGAGTACATCCTGGTCTTCTCCAAAGGCAGCTTCCGGCGCGACAAAATGGATGGTCGCACGAGCACCATCTCGAAAGAGGAGTTCCTGGAGTTTACAAAATCGGTGTGGGGATTTCCGTCAGAGTCCGCTAAGAAGGTGGGCCACCCGGCGCCGTTCCCTGTGGAGCTGCCTTATCGCCTGATCCAGCTGTATACATTTTCCGATGAGATCGTCCTGGACCCGTTCCTGGGCTCCGGGCAAACGGCTCTCGCTGCGCTGAAAGCGGGCCGGCATTACGTGGGATATGAATTGAGCGAGGAATATTGCCAGCTGGCAGATCGCCGGATCCAGAACAGGAAATGATGCCTCCTCGTGGGGGAATCACAAATCAGCTAAGCACCTTTTTATAAAACCGATATCTCTTATAGATCTGTGCGCCCATGTGATGCGCCAGGGGCCAGGTATCCACGTTGCTTTCCCCGGTGAGCGAGAGATCTGCCCACTGGTAGCCACGCTGTGCTGCGCGCTTTGCCATTTCGTCGAACAATAAAATCGCAACGCCCGTATCCCGATATTCCGGGGGGACCACCGCGCTCTTGATCGCCAGGCACTTCGGCTTCAAGTTCTTGTATTTCAGGTAACGCAAATAGTCCCAGGGATCGCGCAAGCCGTTCAAGTGGATCAGCACTTCGTTGAAATTCGGCACGCCGGGGAAGAAGCCGGCCGGTTTGCCATCCACCTCGGCGAAGAGCACGAGTTCCATATCCACCAGCTCGATGAGCGGAAGGATCATGGACTCGATGTCCGTGCGCGTGTAGGGCATGTAATCGGGGAAGTGCTTTAAGCCCTCGTTTTGCAGGAAGAGGATGCGGTCGATCTCGTTATCGAAGTCCTGGATGTTTGCCCCGCGCACAGTGAAATTCGGATTGCGCTTCCGCACCTGGTCTGCCAACCGCCTCAGTCTCTGCACTTTGGGATTGTTCAAGTCGATATCGATCGCGTACGCCAGCCCATCCTCGCCATTCTTCTCAAAGCCATAGCGCTCAAAAAAGATTTGATAGTAGGGCGGATGGTGCCCACACAGGATCGCCGGCGGACGGTCGCGGCCCTCGATGAGGACTCCGCGCGAGTCCTCGCGGTCCAGGTTGTAAGGACCATATAACGATCTCATCCCCTGGCTGCGTGCCCACCCCTCTGCAAATGCAAACATCGCTTTGAAGACATCGTAATCTTCGATGCACTCGACAAAACCGAACATGCACTCGGAAAAGCCTTTGACGCGTGTAGCGTTGCGGTCCTCCGCAAGGCAGATGGTGCCGGCAGGGATGCCGTCCTGCCAGGCGATAAGCAACTCCGCCCGCCCATCTTTGAAGAAGAGTCCCCGCTGCGGGTCGATCACCTTCTCGCGCTCCGAGAGCAGGGGCGGGACCCATAAAGGATCGTTGCCGTAGATCCTCCAGGGAAAGGTCAGAAAATCTCTTCGCTCGCGCTTGCCTTCTATCGCTTTGATCTCGATCATATTACAGCGTGAAGAGAATAATGGCGATGAATGCCAGCAGCACTCCGAAGGTCTGGACCCAGGTGATGCGTTCCTTCAGGACGATCCATGCCAGCACCACCGTGGAAGCGGGATAGAGGGCGCCCAGCACTGCCGCCACGTCGATGCGGCCCGCTTGGGCAGCGAGCACGTAAAAGGCGTTCCCGCCGATATCAAGCACGCCGTTGACAATGCAGAAAAGCCACAGGTCCCGGGGCGGCAATGCCGGCTGGCGGGCAATCAGCGCATAGAGCCCGAATGCCGCGAACCCGGCAAAACGGGCGGCAGCCAACGGCCAGAAGAAGGCATGCAGAGTCGCCCGGTGGATAATGATAAAGTATGTTCCGAAGAACAGTCCCGCCAGGAGGGGCAGGCGCAAGTCAAATAGGTTAAAACGCCAGTTGGTTATGTTGGACTGGGAGATGAACCAGACCGCCAGAAAAGCAAGTCCAAACCCGAGCAGCGTGGCGGGGGAGGGAATGCCGAGGGTGAGGATCCCGTAGAGGACCGGGATGAATGCCGCAAACAGCGCCGAGACCGGCGCCGCGACGGTCATTTTCCCATCTGCCAGGGCGCGGTAGAGGATGAGGAGCCCGGTCAACCCGAGCAGGCTGGAGGCAGCGCCCAGCAGCATCTCGAACGCCGGGGGCATGGGCTCGCCCAGGAGCAGCGCGATCGCAGTGAAAGGAACCAGCCCGGCGATCTCCGCCAGGAAGAGGACGCGATACGGGCTGGTGCGTTTGCTTGCCAGCCCGCCGATAAAATCTGCCGCGCCCCACGTGGCTGCAGAGGTAATGCCGTAGAGTATGGAGAGCAAGGTGATGTTCCCTTCGTTGGCGTTTATCAAAAATAAGACCCTGCGTTTTACGAGGGTCTTGTTCTTTTTCTCGATCCGATTATAAGCCTATCCGATGCGGTCCATCCTGCGCCTCCTACCTGTTCTGGTAGGCGCTCCACCAGCTTCTCAGGAAACCATACATTTTCTCATTTCCCTCCGGGAATCCCGTGAACGAGAAATATGTGTTATCCAGGAGGTCGACCTGGATCAACTGGGTTGCCACGCCACGGCGATTCCGTTGCGTGACCATACGGATATCTCTGATTTCCCGGGCAGCTACATCCCGTTGTCTGCGGAGTGCGATGGCAGACAACTTGTTGCCCTCGAGTTTGATGGTGTGGATCGCGTAGAAGGCAGTGCGCCAGAAGAAATAGATCACAATGCCCAGAACGATGGTCGGCAGGATCTGGACTGTTGAGAGCGTGGCAAGGAAGACCACGGTCACCGTGCCTGCCAAAATGAGCGGCCCGTTTGCTCCCATGCCCGTCTTCCGGAATGTCTTTGAGCTGGCCGAGAACCCGGCTTCATCAAAGGATGTGACCTCCAGGCTTGGGAATAGATCCGGGCGGAATCTCCGCAGGGTTTCCACCATGGTGGGATAGTGGCTCATCTGGGAAGAAATATTCAGCGACCGTCCATCGGCAGACCGCAGTTTCATGCCGACTCCGCCAGGGCCGGGCTGCATGCTGCTCAGCTCGCTCCATTCCATTTCCCGGCGATAGATCCCAAACAGGCGCGACATGCTGATCCCCGAGTTGCTGACCCTCACGACCGCAGACGTAAACCAGACCGGGATCATAAATATCAGGAAGAACAGGCCAAAGCAAGTAAATACGGGCCAATCCCCGAACGACTGATACATGAGCACAAGTGCAATTGCTACGAGGGGATACGCTACGATGAGATGGATGATCGAATAACGGGAGACGAGCGGCTTTTCCAGGGGGTCGCTGATCGCCGCAACCGGCGCAGGCTTAGGCTCGGGAGCGGCGGGCGCGATCGCCGGAACGGGTCCGCTTTGTCCCGCGCCCATTTCGATGCGATCCATTTCGAGCAGCAGGCGTCGCGCATTTTGGTTTGTCGGTTCGAGCGATAATACCCGATTCAGAAGCTTTCGATTCGTACCGTCATCCTGCTCTGCGAAAGTGCTGCGCAGGGCGACCAGTTCTAAAATGGCATGGACATCGTTGGGGTTCTTATCGATAGCGCGCTGAATGCGTTTGGCGGCAAGGAGTTTTTGAATGGAGTTCATCGATGTTTCCTTGAATATGGATTTTGTTGTGAACCCGACTTTAACGAGATCTAGATGACAATTCTAGTGACATTCATCATCTACTTCCCGTCCACGCCCCGTTCCCAACTTTTTTGTGAGGTGTTTAGACAGCGCGTCGTCTCTAAGAAAACACCCCGAGCCGGGCGACTAACCGCGGCTCGGGGTCGAAACGGAGATGCAACGATTGCCTATATCTTCCCTGCTGCCTTTGCCCGGTCCAGCACTTTTTGGGCGTTCTTCAGCAGGGGCATGTCGATCATCTTGCCATCCAGCGCAAAGGCGCCCTTGCCCTCCTTCTGAGAGGCGGAAAACACCCGGACGACGCGTTGCGCGTATTCAATCGCTTCCTCAGAGGGGGTGAATGCCGCCTGCACCGCCTCGACCTGGTTCGGGTGAATGATCTGCTTCCCGCTGAAGCCGAGCCTGGCTCCCTGTTCCGCCTCGGAGCGTAAGCCCTCAACATCGCGAAAATCGATATAGACCATATCGATCGCCTGGAGCTCGTGCGCCGCGCAGGCTGTGACCACCGCGGAGCGCGCATACAGCACCTCCGTGGCTTCCCGGGTCCGCGTGGCGCCGACGGAGGCGGCGAAATCCTCAGCGCCGAAGATGATCGCCTCGAGGCGTTTGTCCGACCCGGCGATATCGCTGAGGTTCATGATCCCATTGGCGGTCTCCACCCCCACCAGCATGCGGATGCTGCCCATCTTCATTTTGCCAGAGAGCTCGTACATCTCGATATACTCACTGATCGAGCGGACCTGTTCCGCCGTTTCCACCTTGGGGACGACGATGGCGTCCGGGTTGGTTGCGACCGCGGCGGCGAGGTCGAATTTCTCGAAGCCCGAGCCGAAGCTGTTGATGCGAATACAGCGCTCGGAGCTGCCGAAGTCCAGTTCCTTCATCGCCTGTGCAATGACTGCCCGCGCCTCGGCTTTGCGCGTGATCGCCACGCCATCTTCCATATCCATGCAGATGCAGTCCACGCCGAGGGTCGTGGCTTTTTCGATCTTGCGCCGGTCATCGCCGGGCATATAGAGCAGTGCGCGTCGGGAATGCATGTGTTCTCCGTTTGGGGTTAGAACGTTGAAGGTCAAAGGCTTCAGGCAAACCGCTCAACCTTCAACCCTGAACTTTTGACCTCATTAAAAACATCGCCGTCCTCTCGAACTCCACGACGATGGTACCGTCCGGCTTTCTGCCGGTGCACTTGATCCGCACGATGCCGGCATTCGGTCGTGATTTCGATTCACGTTTTTCGATGATCTCGCTCTCGGCGTAGATCGTATCGCCATGAAAAACCGGGTTGGGATGTATGACCTTATCGTACCCCAGATTTGCCACGATCGTGCCTTCGGTCAGCTCAGCGACCGTGAGACCCACCACGAGCCCAAAGGTAAACACACCGTTGACCAATCTTTGTCCAAACTCTGTTTTGGAGGCAAAATCCTCGTTGACGTGCAGCGGCTGGGTATTCATCGTCAGGGCGGAAAATAGGACATTATCCATCTCGGTCACGGTCCGCCCGCCGTGCTTGAATTTCATTCCAACTTCGAGCTCATCGAAATATTTTCCGGGCATAAGGCCTCCACTTAACCGCAGTGACGCAGAGTTCGCAGAGAAAAACAGAAGTCCTGACGTTCTCCGTGCCTATGTGGCTAATTCTCCTCAATCTCAATTAAGACCTGCTCTCGTTCTACTGCCTGACCCTGGTGAACAAATAGCTTCTTCACCATGCCGTCCAGCAGAGCGTGAATGCGGATTTCCATTTTCATCGCTTCCAGTACTAACAATGTTTGCCCTTTCGTGACTGTATCCCCCTCTTTGACGTTCACAGCGCGGACCTGTCCGGGCATCGGGGCGGTCAACTCACCCGCAGCGTGGTGGTGCCCATGCGCGCCTTTGCGCATGCCAGAGGATTTAGTAAGCACAATGGTTTGCCCGTTGACTGTCACCCAGCGTCGGGAATTTTCGGAGGAAATGTAAGCGGTGACGCGCTGTCCGTCGATGAGGATATCCAGCCGCCCATCCTGCGCGTGGACGATTTCCACCTCGACGGTTCGCTCCGCCAGCGTAGCGCGGTAGGTCTTGCCCGCCGGTGTGAGCTCGATGGTCATGGTGTCCGCGTCGTGCTCAAAGGAGAATTTCACTGCAGCGATCCTCCCAGCAACTCATCGGGAATGTGTCCGCCAGTCATCACACAGATCACGTGGACTTGATCGCCTATCCGGGCACAGCGAACTCCATAGTGTTGTGTCCGACAATTGAAGGTGACATGATGGATCTGGCTGTCGGGATGTGCCTCCATAAAAGCGACCAGTTGCTTCGTTGCCTCGACATTGTGAGAGATGTTCTTCGTCACCATGACAGACAGCCTGTGTCTTAAGGCGGGCGCTAGCTCTGCAGCGGGAGCAGGGTTTTCAAAGTAGCGAATATCGGGGTGGTCCGGGGTCTCGATCAACTCCGCCAACTCGGCATTCTGCTCGAGATAAGGAACCAGGATTCTGCTGGAAAGGATCGCCGAGAAAAACTCCTGGCTGGAAGATTTATCCATTGTTCCCACCTATCCGAAACCCACTGGCTTGTTTCCATGGACTGTATGGATCATTTTCATTGACGATTTCAGATTTGGGTTTTGTGGTTGTCAGGTCCGCAAGCGCGGCGGCGATGAGATGGAGTGCAGGAACTCCTTCCTGCCAGTCAAACGGCGAGCCGTTTGACTCCATAGTGGTCTCCACCCAGCGGGTAGAAACTCTGCCTGCTGCAAAATCGGGGTGAGATAAAACCGACCGCATGAAATCGATATTGGTCACCACGCCGTGCACGATGAAATCCCGCAGGGCCGCCTGCATGCGCTGGATGGCAGCCTCCCGGTTCTCGGCATGCACGATCAGTTTTGCGAGAAGAGGATCGTAGAAGTGCGTCACCTCGTCACCGGCGGTGAATCCCGAGTCGACGCGGATTCCGGGTCCGCGCGGCTCGATACATTGCAGGAGCCTGCCGGTACTCGGCAGGAATCCATTGGCGGGATCCTCGGCGTACACGCGGCATTCAATGGCGTGTCCGCGCTGAGTGAAGTGGGATTGTGAGAACGGGAAGCGCTCTCCCGCCGCCACGCGGATCTGCCAGTTCACGAGATCGAGCCCGGTCACGAGCTCGGTGACGGGATGTTCTACCTGCAGGCGGGTGTTCATCTCGAGGAAATAGAACCCTAAGGTATCGGGGTCAACGATGAATTCCACCGTCCCCGCATTGTAATAGCCGACCGCCCTGGCTGCCGCGACCGCTGCTTGACCCATCTCCACCCGCAGCCCGGGACTCAGCAGAAGCGAAGGCGTCTCCTCAATGATCTTTTGATGCCGCCGCTGGACCGAGCATTCACGCTCGAAGAGATGGACAAGGTTCCCGTGCTGGTCGCCGAAGACCTGGAATTCCACATGGTGGGCTCGGGCCACGTACTTCTCGATCAACAGCCGTTCATCGCCAAAGGCGTTAAGAGCCTCGCGTCGCGCCGATTCGATCGCTTCGGGCAACTCACTCGGGGCATGGACGGTACGCATTCCCTTCCCACCACCGCCCGCAGCCGCCTTGACTAATACGGGATAGCCAATTTCCTCGGCGGCCTTTTCAAACTCATCCCTGTTCTCTATCCCCTCTACCCCTGGAACTGTGGGCACACCGGCGCTCTTCATGCGAATCTTGGATTCTGCTTTATCGCCCATTGCACGGATGGACTCGGCTGAAGGGCCGATGAAGATCAGGCCCGCAGAATCCACTGCGG
Source organism: Anaerolineales bacterium (assembly GCA_036833655.1). Classification (GTDB taxonomy): domain Bacteria; phylum Chloroflexota; class Anaerolineae; order Anaerolineales; family Villigracilaceae; genus Defluviilinea. The sequence continues at coordinate 8,032 of DAITPI010000070.1, forward strand.
CTGCGAACGCCGCCTTCTCCGAGAGGAATCCATAGCCGGGGTGGATGGCTTCTGCTTTCGTCTGTTTTGCTGCGGCAATGATCTTCTCGACGTTGAGATAGGATTCCGTTGGGGCAGCGGGACCAATGTGGATCGCTTCATCCGCCTGCTGAACGTGCAGGGCGTTCTCATCTGCGTCGGAATAGACCGCGACCGTCTGGATGCCGAGCTCCCTGCAGGCTCGCAAGATGCGGACAGCGATCTCGCCGCGATTGGCGACCAGGATCTTTTTGAACATTAGCGCTCTAATAGCTCCAGCAGCTCTTGCTCACGCTCAGGTGTAAGTCCGGCGCGCCACTGGTGGTCTGCGGGGCGCGCCTTTGCCCACGCGAGCGTATCGCGGACGGTGTCTTCCAGCGGGCGGAACCTCAGCCCGGCTTCGATCGCTTTCGAGACATCCACGCGCGAAAAGCCTGCGCCCTCTTCATCGTCTGGAACCCAGGTGGGCATGTCACTCCATGGCTCAACCTTGTTTTGATTCAGAAAATCCAGGCTTGCCCATCGGATGTTTGCGTGGTTGCCAGCGATCTGTTTACTCACGTCGAGCAGCTTGCCCAGGGTTAGCTCATAATCGGGACCTGTCGCGTTGTAGATGCCAGAGACCTGGTCTTCGATCAGCTTGACGATGAACGCAGAGAGGTCGCGCACATCGATGACCTGGATCGGCGCTTCAGGTCCTTGCGGCGCGAGCACCTCCCCCCCGCGTGCCACGCGGACGGGCCAATACGTAAAGCGATCGGTGGGGTCATGCGGACCGACGATCAAGCCCGGGCGGACGATCAGGGCCCGTTCCAGGCCGTAGATGTCCTGGACCGCCTGCTCGCATGATGCTTTAAGCGGGCCATAGGTCTCGCCGGTGATCTCCTCGGTGGTCTCATCCTGAATCTTGCCGACGGGATCGGTTTCGTTAATGCCCACCTTCCTGAAGTTGTCGTAGACCGAGATGGAGGAGATGAAGACATAGCGCGTGACGTTCTCTTTCAGCACATCGGCAGAGAGACGCACGAGGCGCGGCAGATACCCGGAGGTGTCGATCACTGCTTCCCACAAGCGACCATTGAGGCTTGCCACATCGTGCTCACGGTCGCCGATGATCTTCTCCACGTTTGGAAACAGATCCGGATTGGTCTTGCCGCGATTGAACAACGTTACTTCGTGAACACGATCGAGAGCAGCCTCGACCAGATGACGGCCCAGAAAACGTGTGCCACCGATAATCAGGATACGCATGGTTTCACCAATTCCTCGCTCTGCATACTTCGCAATCCAAGCGGCCTATCAAGCGCGCTTCGTCTTCATTCCTCGCTAGCGCTCGTCATTCCGCTCAGCGCGAATGTTATTTCTTCACCCTGGTCAATCTTGCCTCGGTTGCTCTGGCTTCGCCGCCTTCCGGGGCAATGTTGTAGGCGGTGATGACGAGATGATCTTCGTCCACCAGCTCAACTTCTGTGCGCCAGCCCCAGTCGGGTCCGCCGTTCGGGTCCGGGTAACTGCCGAGGACAAAGAAGCCGTTGTCGGTGGCGTTGCCTGTGCAGAACATGATGGCCGTGTTGTTGTGGAAGGAATCCAGCCAGCTGGCTTCGTAGCGGTCGAGCAGGGTGTTATAGCCAAAGGTAAACAATCCATGCTGGGTCTCGCCCTGAATCGTGCCCTGATACAGGAACAGGGCGAAACGACCGTCGAGAATGAGCTGCATATTGCCGACAAAAGGCGACTCATCTGCAAGCTGGTCTGGCTCGAGCCAGAGCCTGGATATGCCAGTCCAGCCGCCCGCGAGCCGCGCGAGGAAGTGATGAGGACTACCTGAGGTTCTTTCAAATGCCATACTGATCTCCGATACAGGTTGTCATTGCGAGCGAGCCCACAGGGCGAGCGTGGCAATCTCAACTAGCCTTCAAACAGGCAATTAGAGGTTTGTTGAGATTGCTTCGTCGCTCGCCGCGAAGCGGCTCCCTCCTCGCAATGAAACGTGTCGATTTACATCCTAAACACTCCAAACCCATGCTCCTCCGCCGGCGCATTCAACACAACCGATAACGCCAGTCCCAACACCTGCCGCGTATCTACCGGATCGATCACACCATCGTCCCACAGTCGCGCCGTGGAATGATAGGGATTGCCTTCGTTTTCGTACTTCTCCAAAATCGGCCGCTTGAACTCATCGGCTTCTTCCCTGGTCATGGCGGGCTTGCCTTCCCGGGCAAGTTGCTCCTGTTTGATCGTGAACAGGACATTTGCAGCCTGTTCTCCGCCCATGACAGAGATGCGGGCGTTGGGCCACATCCACAGGAAGCGCGAGCCGTAGGCGCGTCCGCTCATGGCGTAGTTGCCCGCCCCGAACGAGCCGCCGATGACCACGGTCAGTTTGGGGACGCGGGTGTTCGCCACCGCGTGGACCATCTTGGCGCCGTCCTTGGCGATACCGCCAGTTTCGGCTTCACGTCCCACCATGAAGCCGGTGATGTTTTGCAGGAACAAAAGAGGAATGCCGCGTTGATCGCAGAGCTCGATGAAGTGGGTTGCCTTGAGCGCCGACTGGCTGAACAGCACACCGTTGTTGGCAATAATGCCGATGGGATACCCGTAAATCCGTGCGAACCCGCAGACCAAAGTTGTGCCATAGCGCGCTTTAAACTCGCGGAATTTGCTTCCATCCACGAGGCGGGCGATGATCTCTCGCACGTCATAGGTCTCGCGGAAAGTACTGGGCAAAATGCCATAGATTTCTTCGGCGGAATAAAGGGGCTCTTCCGGCGCTGACCATGGACCATTGACCACGGACCATAATGGTCTATCGTCTATGGTCGATGGTCGAGGAAGCGTTTCCACAATCCCGCGCAGAATCTCGATGGCATGGTCATCCTCTTCCGCAAAGTGATCGGCCACTCCGGAAAGCCGCGTGTGGACGTCCGCGCCGCCGAGTTCCTCCGCTGTGACGTCTTCCCCGGTGGCGGCTTTGACGAGCGGAGGTCCGCCCAGGAAGATCGTCCCCGTCCCTCTGACGATGACCGCCTCATCGCTCATTGCCGGCACGTAGGCGCCGCCCGCCGTGCACGAGCCCATCACGGCTGCGATCTGGGGAATTTTCTTCGCCGACATGCGCGCCTGGTTGTAGAAGATACGCCCGAAATGATTGACATCCGGAAAGACCTCATCCTGTAGAGGCAAAAACGCCCCGCCCGAGTCGACGAGATACAGGCAGGGCAGATGGTTCTCCTCTGCGATCTGCTGGGCGCGCAGGTGCTTCTTGACGGTCATCGGGAAATACGATCCGCCTTTGACGGTGGCGTCGTTGGCGACGATCATCACCTCGCGGTTCGAGACACGCCCGATGCCTGTAACGATCCCCGCGCCGGGAGCCGCCTGCGAATCTCCACTCGCACTGGCTGACGCCTTGTCCTCATACATGTCCCATGCCGCTAGAGCGGACAATTCAAGGAACGGCGAGCCCGGGTCGAGCAGTCTTTCGACACGATCGCGCACAAAGAGCTTACCCTGCTCTTCCTGCCGCCTGAGGTATTTTTCGCCGCCACCCTGTCGCACAAGAGCCAGGCGTTCTTTGAGCTCATTGGCGAGTTGTCGGTGGTGCCGGGAGTTTTGCTGGAATTCGGGAGAGGAGGTGTCAATTGAAGTGGAAAGTATTTCCATGTGGCGAGTTTAGCATAAAATGCCCCTCCCCGTCCCTCCCCAAATACACGAGAAGGAGTTGGATCAACAACGAGAGAATCGATCGTGTATTCGGCGATGGTGACCGAAGGTCGGGTGGGGCGGGTCATTTCAATTTCCTGAGCAGCCTCTCCACTTCCTCATACGTCACCCTGTAATTCTACGGTGGACTCGCGATGGGCAATTCTGAAAATCTTCTTAGAAACTTGTGCTAAGATTTCCGCATGCTAGAATTTTCGAGTATTACCGATCAGCTCTTCATCGGCGTTACGCCGTTGGCGAGCGATTACAACGGTCTGCGCGAGCTGGGGATCCAGCTCGTGATCAATATGCGCTTCAGCCGCGGTCCGTATCCCGACACGCATCACACACCCATACGTTTACTCTGGCTGCGCACGATTGACAGTCCTTTCGTTCCTCTTCCGATCTCCAGGCTGATCGCCGGCGCAAGCGCCGCCCTGGAGACGATCCTGCTGGGCGGTAAGGTGTATGTCCATTGCGCGTATGGACGCCATCGTGGTCCGGCAATGGGGTCATGCATCCTGATCGCGCAGGGCTACCAGCCCGAAGAGGCGATGGAGCTGGTTGTGAAGGGCAGGAGCGTTGCCGATCCGTATATCCCTTACATCCGTTCGCGGATTATGAAGTTTGCGAGTGAGTGGGAAAAAGAGCTGAGGATTTCAGATCCTACGACCAAGTAAAAAACTCAACGACGGGAAGCGTTGATTGCTTCTAGATATGTACCTCTGCACCGTGGTTGGATATTTTCAGGCGGAAGATGCGTGCCTGGTGCCCTGCCTGCTGAAAGGCGCCCCGCATCGCCTCCCCGATGGCAGGGTCCCGCTCGGCTGAGAACGCGATCAGGCTGGGACCCGCGCCGGATAGCGATACAGCCGCGGCGCCTGCTTCCCTGGCTGCGTCCATGGCTCGCTGCGCGCCCGGGATGAGCGCGAGCCGATAGCGCTGGTGCAATGTATCGGTCATGGCTCTGGCGAGCAAATCCAGATCTCCATCGCGAAATGCCTGTGTGACCAGGACGGCCCGGCTGATGTTGTACACTGCATCCTTCAGAGGGACCTGTTCCGGAAGCACGAGGCGCGCCTGTTTCGTCGACAGGCGAAAATCCGGCAGGACAACGGTTACCTGGAAAGGTGACTCGAGACTTCCCACAGTCGTGTGGTTTCCATCGACTGAGATTTTGTGGGTAAAGACCTTGCCATTTTCCACCGTGGAAACGACCAGCCCACCGAGTAGTGCAGAGGCTACGTTATCGGGGTGTCCTTCCATTTCGCTGGCGAGGTCCAGGATTTCCTCCTTCGAAAAAGGCTTTCCCAGCAAGACGTTCGCGCCGAGCAGCCCGGTCAGCTTGGCGGCGGCAGAGGAGCCAAGCCCTGAGGAGAGCGGGATGCGATTGATGCAATCCAGGTGAAGAGGGGGGAGCCGCCGACCGAGGCGTTCCGCCAGTTTTTGCGCCGAGCGGATGATCAGATTGTTTTCCCCGGCAACGAGTTGCTCTCTGCCCTCACCGGTGACCTGCACGGAGTGTTCGATGGCAAGTGTGATGACCGTGTCGTTCCACAGGTCCAATGCCAGCCCCAGAGAGTCAAACCCGGGGCCAAGGTTCGCAGACGTGGCGGGAACTCGAATGGTGATGTGCATAATTCAATTATGTTATTGCGAGCCCCAAGGGGCGAAGCAATCTCCCGATAACAAATTTTCCCTTGTTGCCAGGAGGTTGCTCACCTACCTGATTTGCCA
>DAITPI010000071.1:0-13420 GCA_036833655.1 Anaerolineales bacterium
CCGACCCTCGGTCTGCTCGTAGGAAACATGCTTGGCGCCCCCGAGGAGAAACTGATCACCCTTGGCGCTTCGGTGGAGCTGCTGCACACCGCGACCCTGGTCCATGACGACCTGATCGACGGGGCGCTGCTCCGCCGCGGCATGCCCACGTTGAACGCGCGCTGGTCCCCTGCCGCGACCGTGCTGACTGGCGATTTCCTGTTTGCGCGCGCCGCCAAGCTCGCCGCCGAGACGGACTACCTGCCCCTGATGAAGCTCTTTGCCGAAACCCTGGCGACCATCGTCAATGGCGAGCTGACGCAGATGTTTTCGGCACGCGGCGTGATCGAGCGTGATAACTACTACCAGCGCATCTATGCCAAAACCGCCTCGCTGTTCGAGATGGCATCCCTGGCGGCAGCCATGGTCTCTACCGAAGATGAAGATATGCGTGCCTCGATGAGAGTTTTCGGTTATGAGGTTGGAATGGCGTTCCAGATCGTGGACGATATCCTGGATTTCACAGGCGAGGAGTCTGCCGTCGGAAAACCCATCGGCTCCGACCTGCTGAACGGACTGGTAACCCTTCCCGCCATCTACTATGCGGAAGCCAACCCGGCTCACGAAGACGTACTCTCCCTTCCCGAAGGTGGCTGGAAAGACACGGAGCGCGTCCAGCGCCTGGTGGATAACGTCCGCCGCAGTAAGGCGATCCAGCAATCTATGGACGAAGCCCGCCAGGCAATCGGCCGCGCCCTCAAAGCATTGAGTGACGCCCCCGCATCCCCGGAGCGGGACGCCCTCGAGAACCTGGCAAAATTCATTGTCGATAGAAAGATCTAAACAGCGCGTTACGGAAGCCTGCGTACATCGCTGGATGCAGGAGATGCCAGGACCCAGGAAAATCGTATGACAAACCCACGAAAACCGTTTCGGATAAATGTCGGTTTCATAATCCATGAGGATGTTGGCTTTGCGCAGGAAATCCCTTTCGATCTGGAGACGGTCAAGCTCGATGATCTTGAACTCAAGAACCTGACAGGATCCGTCACCATCGGTCGGACACCACAAGGACTCATTATTCAGGGACAGTTTTCAGCAGAGACCCAGCTGGAGTGCGTGCGATGTCTGAATGAATTCACCTATCCTCTTAAATGGGAGATTACTGAACTGTATGCCTTCACCAGGAAATCTTTGAGCGAGTCAGAGTTGCTGGTGCCAGATGACGCACAAATCGATCTGGCTCCGCTTATACGTGAATATGCCGTGCTGGAAATCCCGATCAAGCCGTTGCACGATCCAGAATGCAAAGGTCTTTGTATTGAGTGTGGACAGGATCTGAACGTGAAGGACTGCGGTCATAGCCAGGACCCCGACGATTCTCCCTTTGCAACCCTTAAAGACCTGCTGGATGAGTAGGATTTCCTTGCAAACCGGAAGGGGACATAGTAAACTTGGCGCCATGAATGCACGACCCGCGTTTCCAATGGTGCTAATGACCATGCCCATGTCCATCCGGATGGACATGTTATGCCGCGCCAGGGAAGCCCGTTAGCTTTAGTTACTTTGCATCAAGAGGCTGTCCCAGGTTTGCGGGCAGCCTTTTTGTTTGTGTAAGCGATACTCGATATTCGGTTCTCGATTCTCGAATCTCAAATATCGAACTCCGATTATCGAATTACGAATTATGGAGTTTTTCTCATGCCTGAAAACATCTTGATCGCCATTGCCTGGCCCTACGCCAACGCCGAGATCCACGTTGGCAACATCACCGGCTCGCATCTGCCGGGTGACATCGTCGCGCGCTACCACAGACTCAAGGGGAATAAGGTCCTGATGGTCAGCGGCACCGATTCGCACGGCACCCCGGTCACGCTGGCAGCGGACAAAGCCGGTAAGCCGGTCGAGGATGTGTATAAGCAATATCATGACGGATTCCTCGAGCTCTTCAAGGGCTGGGGCATCACCTACGATCTGTTCACGACCACGCATACCGAAAATCATTTCAAGGTCTCGCAAGCCATGTTCCTGGCGCTGAAGGAAAACGGGTTCCTGTTCACACAGAAATCCCTGCAATGGTACTCTCCATCTTCGAAGCGCTTCCTCCCGGACCGGTACGTCGAGGGGACGTGTTATATCTGTGGCTTCGAAGGGGCGCGCTCCGATCAGTGCGACAACTGCGGGAACGTGCTCGAGCCGGAGAAGCTGATCAACCCGCGCTCCAAGGAAGGTGGGGCGCTCGAGCTGCGCGAGACCGAGCATTTCTACCTCGACCTTTCCAAGCTGGAGCCTGACGTCAAGAAATTCCTGCAGGAGCGCGCCGACCACATGCGCGAGCCGGTCATCGGCGAGTCGCTGGGCAAGATCCAAGCCGAGGGACTCAAACCGCGCCCGATCACGCGCGACCTGGACTGGGGCGTCCCGATCCCGATCGAAGGCTGGACCGAAGCGGGCAAGCGCATCTACGTCTGGTTCGAGGCGGTCATCGGTTACCTCTCCGCGCCGATCGAATGGAGTCAGGTCGCCGGGCAAGGCGAGGCATGGCGCGAGTGGTGGGTCAATCCGGAGGCGAGACAGTTCCACTTCATCGGCAAGGACAATATCTTCTTCCACACCTCTCTGTGGCCTGCGGAATTGATGGGCGCGGGGACGCAGTTCCTGAAAATCTTTGCCGAAGACGAAAAGCCTCTTACGCTGCCGTATGACGTGCCTGCCAACCAGTTCATGAACCTGGAGGGGCAGAAGATCAGCGGCTCGCGCGGTTGGGCGGTCTGGGGGCTCGACGCCTTGACCCGATACGACCCCGATGCTCTGCGCTATTATCTGACGGTCAATATGCCCGAGCTGAAGGACAGCGACTGGGACTGGGGCGACTTCGTGGCGCGCAACAACAACGAGCTTGTCGCCACCTGGGGCAACCTTGTCAACCGCGTCCTGTCCTTTGCGTACAAGCACTGGGAAGGGCACGTGCCAGACGTGGATTTGAACGCCCTGCGCGAGATCGACGGGAAGCTGTTGGAGACGGTGGAAACTGGATTCGATTCCGTCGGCAGAGAGCTCGAAGCTGTGCGTTTGCGCTCGGCCCTGGGCGAAGCGATGAAGCTTGCCACCGCCGTCAACCAGTATCTCGACCAGACCTCGCCCTGGTCCGAGGTCAAGAAGGACAAAGCCGAAGCAGCGAAGACGATCTACACGGCATTACGGGCGATCGATTCGCTCAAGGTCATCTTTGCGCCGTTCCTGCCGTTCACATGCCAGAAGCTGCATGATTTCCTGGGATACGAGACACCGCTCTTTGGCGAGCAATATATCGAGTCGGTGAAAGACTCCCTGGGCACGCATAATGTCATCCGTTATCGCCCGCCTGCAGACGCTGGACTCCAATGGAAACGCAGCGAGCTGGAGCCGAACCAGCAATTGCGGCAACCGAGCCCATTGTTCAAGAAGCTGGAGGAGAGCGTGGCAGAAGAGGAACGAGCGAGGTTAGGACGTTGAGGCTGAAAGTAGATTGTTATTGGCCAGCATACGGTTAAAACGAATGTCTGTTCTATTGACAGAGTTATCGTACACAGGTAGACTCTATAGCATATATGCTATAAGCCTCAAATGAGGAAATATGGGGCAGTCAAGATGGATTATTGAGTTTTACAAAAAAAGTAATAATCGTTGCCCTACAGAAGACTTTTTGAACGAGCTTTTGAAAGCAGAAATTCTCTTCGTGGAGAGGGCTATTGATCGACTCTCGGAGTTTGGAAATAATTTACGCCGCCCGCATGCAGACTATCTTCGCGATGATATTTATGAACTCAGAGTCAAAACAAGTCACAATCAGGTCCGTCTGTTCTATTTTTTCTTTGATGGAATGAGAATAATCATTACCCATGGTTATAAGAAAAAGACTGGGGCTGTGAAGACCAATGAGATCAAGAAAGCCATGGAATTCAGAAGGGATTATATTGCTAGGAATAAGAGGCAAGATGAACTATAAAGAGTATTTCAGGCGATTTGAGGAAGATATTGAATATAGGAATGCTAAAGGGCAGTTTGGACCTATCCTCGATATCGGTGATGAAGTTCTGAGATTAAGAATCGAAAAAAGCTGGTCTCAGGCTGAACTTGCAGAGCGTGCCGAAACCAAACAAGCTAATATTTCACGCCTAGAGAGCGGATTGAGTAACCCATCTGTCAATTTCTTGCAAAAGGTGGCAAAGGCATTAGATACTACTATTTCCGTTCGTTTCGAAAAAATCACCGTACCACAAGTCAAGATCAAGGCAGAAGCAGTTAATCGAAGTATTTATGTTCCTAATTGGCCTCAGGGAAAAACATATAATTACTATCATTCATCTTCCACAGCGGAGACGTCATGATTGAACATGTCTGGTCAGTACTTTGCTCACGATCAGTTATTGACTACGAAACGAATAATGTCAGTATTCAGGACATTATTGAGCAAATTACTATCAATGCTGAGCCCACGGAAGATGGATTCCTGCCCATTCCTATGGAACTGATCACGCTGTGGGAAAGGAAAGAAATTGATAAACCAGCCAACGGAACAGAACGCGTTTCTTTTGTCACCCCATCAGGTAAGTCCACCATAATTTCTGAATCGAAAATCGATTTATCGAAAGTAGAACGACATCGCCAAAGAGTCAGATTTCCAGGGCTTCCAATAAGTGAAGCAGGGCGGCATTATTTTAGGGTGGAATTCAAGGAAAATGGCGATCAATACCATGAGGTTGCAACAATCCCCTTGGCTGTTCAATTTCAGCCACAGGCAGTTTGATATTCGTTTGCATCATCCACAGCCGCGTGAATACGGGGTAGATGCATTACGCGAGATGAAGCGCCTCCTCAAGCCAGGCGGTGTGCTCCTGCTTGCCTTTCACATCGGCGATGAGATCAAGCATCTGGACGAATGGTGGGGAAAGTCTGTAAACCTGGATTTCGCTTTCTATCGGCCTGCCGAGATGGAAGCCTGGTCGAGAGAAGCTGGCTATGAGCTCGAGGAAACCCTAGTGCGCGACCCAAATCCCGCAGTGGAAGTCGCGACTCAGCGGGGGTATGTGTTTGTGAAAAAACCGATGAATAAGGTGTGAATGCTTTGGAGTTATTCGGCGAACGTATAACTGTACCTGCCCTACTACTCCGTTACAGAAAGATCTCTTATAATTCTGCCCACATTATGAATATCAAAGCGGCGTGGAAGTTTTCAATTTTTGCAGCGGGAATTGCAGTGACAGCCTTCGTTCTCTTGTGCCCGCCGTGGTCAAAATCCGAACCGGAGTGTTTTGCTTCCGAGGAACAGACCGTTGTAAGATGGAAGGACATGTTTTGGTATCCATGCAAATACTCGTGGAGGGGAATTTGCATCTGGCCGATCCGCCGCAAGCATATTACCTTCAAAGTAACGGTAAACGAAGGGATCCCTGTACGCAACGAAGAGGGCGTGCCCATCGCAGTGGCTGAGGGCAAGATCAGGGCATGGGCTGTTTACGATTCAACAGCCTGGAACGGATTTGCAAACCAGCCTCGGTTGGAGAGCAGATATCCTGACTATGAGCCAATCGCAGATAATGAATATGTGGTACTGGTTGAAACACGATATCGATTATTTAATAAGGTAGAAGCTAACCTTCGGATTTGCACACAAGAGTCCCATGACTGATGCAGGCGTAGCTTGTGAATCGTGGGAGGACATTATCAGGCAGAATCAAATCGGGCAATTAGATCCCCAAAGCGTCCCTACGGATCTGGAGGCTGGCTTTCAACTTATCGAATGCCGTTGCATGTTTCGATTTCGGGAAGTAATCGATGGCTTGTTTATCTTTGATCCGCCGCGGCAGCTCACATTCGTCCAACCGCACGGGTACGATGAATATAGCGCCCTCGAGCTTTTCCAGCGCGATATCCAGCACTTTCCGCAACTCTTTCTGCACATACCCCTCTTTGGCGACCGAGGTGCTCGAGACACACACGATCACGGCATCGGATGCTTCGACCGCCTTCTCGATCTCCAGGTTCCAGTCCTGGCCCGGCAGCAGCTTCTCCTCGTCCAGCCAGGGATCGATCCACGGCTCGGCGAGAAGTCTCTTGTAGATATCACGCACGACAGGCTTGTCCTGCGAGGCATGGCACAGAAAGACACGAAGTTTGCGAGATGGCTTGGGCGGCATAGGAATCTCCCTACTCATGACTGGCGTACCTATAAATTATACGGCACAATTGACCACGGGAATTCCCGCCTCGGGCAGTCTCGTATGGATTCTTAATATATTTCTCCCCGGCGGGGTGTAGAATTTATGTGATGATGGATTGGATCGGTAGGACGCTCGGCAGGGTTCAGATCAAATCATTGCTTGCGCGCGGGGGCATGGCGGAAGTCTATCTGGGCACGCATACCACGCTCCACAGGGACGTGGCAGTCAAGATCCTGCGTCACTCGTATGTGGACGACCCGCGCCTGCTGGAGCGGTTCGAGCTGGAAGCACGCGCCGTAGCCAAGCTCCGCCATCCCAACATCGTCCAGGTCTTTGACTTCGACACCGTCGACGACCAGCCTTATCTGGTCATGGAGTACATCTCGGGGCCATCGCTCTCCAAATATCTGTCAGCCCTGCATGCCCGGAACGGGCGGCTGGAGCTCCCTCTGGTCGACAGGCTGCTAAACGGGGTCGCCAGCGCGCTGCAATACGCGCACGAAAGCGGGGTTGTACACCGCGACGTCAAGCCCGGCAACATCCTGCTTACTTCCCGTTCCCTCCAGATCATTCCCGGCGAAACCATGCCGCTCGACTTCGAGCCGGTCCTGACCGACTTCGGGCTGGTCCGCTTCCTGGATTCCGCCCGCCAGACCACTGTCGGGCAGACGGCGGGCACCCCCGCCTACATTAGCCCCGAACAGGCAATGGGCATCACCACCGATGGCCGGACGGACATCTACTCGCTGGGCATCGTGCTCTATGAGATGCTGAGCGGCAAGGTTCCGTTCGACGGGGAAACCACGATGAGTGTGCTGCTCAAGCACCTCAACGAGGCGCCGCCGCCGATCCCCGGGCTCTCTCCTAACCGGCAGGCAGTTCTCGACCGCGCGCTTGCCAAGAATGCCGATGATCGCTTCCAGGAGCCCCGGGAGTTTGCCGCGGCATTCCACGCGGCACTGCAACAAAGCTCGGATGCAAGGACGCTCGCCTCCATCCCCCGCCCCGCGAACTCTCCCCAGGAAAAGAAGCTGGTCCCGGCACGACGGCAACGCTCCTGGATGCCAGCCATCCTGGCGGGCGCCTTGGTCGTGCTGGTGGGCGCTTCTCTGGTTTTCACCCGGATGCTGCCGGCTGCCCCCGCCGACACGCCCACTGCGCCAACCGCGAGTGATACGCCGGTTTATTCTGTGCCTCTCACCCTCGGTCCGACGGGTGTCCTCCGCTTCCAGGATGGAAATGCAGTGCTGAACCGGGCAGTCCTGGTCGCCTATGCCATGCCTGCGCCGCCGCCAGGTAGCCAGTACCAGGCATGGCTGGCGAATGGTACGGAGCGACTTTCGCTGGGCATCCTTCAGGTCGATGGCAGCGGACAGGGAGAGCTGACCTTTGATGCCCCGCGCACTGCGAATCTCCTGGCGACGTATTCCGGCGTGCAGATCACGCTGGAGCCAAAAGCAGGGTCGGATGCCAATGGATCGGGTGACCTCGTTTATGCCTACACCCTGCCGGAAGCTGCGCTTATCTACCTGCGCCAGCTGCTGGTGACCTTTGCAGATACCTCGGAACAGGCTGGCTTGATCCAGGGATTGACCCGGGATGCAGAATTGATCGATGAGGCCGCGAGCAGTATGCTGAGCGCCTACGAGGCTGGCGATAGCGCCGGCGCCCGCATCAATGCCGAGGCGATGATGAACCTCCTGGTGGGCCAGAAGAGTCCCGATCACAAAGACTGGAATGGCGATGGTCAGATCAGCGATCCCGGCGACGGATATGGCTTCTTGCGCAACGGGGACAACCTGGGCTACATCCAGGCGGTCTATTCGCATGCGGATTACGCGGTCACTGCCTCGGGAGGCGCGCGGAATATCACCGACAACGGCGAGGATGTACAGGCTTGCGCTCAGAACTTCGCCAGCCGGGCAACGGAGCTGCAAAAGATCGTTCGAACGATCCTCGAAGCAAACTCGCTTTCCGATGTCGAGCCCGAGATACGCCGAGCAGCAGATCTTGCAAGTCGCATTCTGAATGGTATTGACGTTAATGGGAACGGAACCGTCGAGCCGGTCACCGAGGAATGCGGCGTGCGGGTCGCACATGAATACGCGTATCACATGGCGGATATGCCGCTTCTGCCAGTCAACGCGCTGAACACACCGATCGCCCTGACGGAGGAGACATCCACCCCCACCTCGACCTTTTCACCAGCCGTATTGACCGCCACCCGGCAAAAGGGCGATGCAGGAGCAGGATCGCCTACCGCAGGCAGCGAGCCCCAGCCGACAAATGCGCCACAACCCACCCGCCAGCCACAGCCCACGAAAGAACCCAGACCGACTAAAGAGCCGCCGCCGACCAAGGAACCCAAACCGTCGAAGCAGCCGCCGGGGAACCCTAACCCACCCGGACAGTCCAATTCCGCCCCGGATGCGGTGCCGACCAAGAAGAATCCATAGGGCAGTTCGGCCTGACAGGGTTCGACGCCTCATCACGAACGTTCTTGCTACCGCACGTACCGGACCTGGCGGGGAGACAACTGCATCTCCCCTTTGTTATAATGATTTGCGTGATCAAGCGATTTGCAGTGCACTTATTTCCCCTCGTTCTTTTTGTTCTGTCTGCCTGCGGTGGCCAGCCTGCGGCGAGCGACACATCAACGCCGGATACCGATCCCTGCTCCTCCGCCAATCTCCCGGCGACTGTCAAAGGGATTAACGATTTGATGCGTGAGTTCGACGTCGCCGCAAGCGAGATTTCCGCGACCGCCGCAGAGCAACTCCCGGGGGTTATCTCGAACCTGCAACGCATGCGTCGCCTCGCAGAAGATCTGGAGATCCCACCTTGCCTCGGCACACTCAAGAAACATCAGCTAAATCACATGAACCTGACCATCCAGACGCTGCTGGTCTTTATGGGTGGCGCCGATCGAGATACTCTCAACAGCGGGATGGCGCTGGCGCGCAAGGAACATGAGCTCTATTCGCTCGAGATGGTTCGATTGCTCGGCATCACTCTCGCGCCGGTCACGGCAACGCCGTAGGGATCCGCCGCAAGAGACGGTTCCATTACACGGAGTGGCTGCCCGGGACCATTGCGGGCGAGATGCGCTTTCAAGTTCGAGCGCAATGAATTCAATATCATAGGCGCCCGGTTGCGACTGGTATAATCACGATAATTATTCTCCCCAATTGTCTATTCGATGAACGCAACCACTCAGCACGGGTATCTGTTACTTGCCGATATTTCGGGCTATACCTCGTTCGTAGCAGGCACCGAGCTCGACCACTCGCATGAGATCCTGACCGATCTGCTCGAGACCATCTGCATGCAGATCGAAAGACTCCTGACGATCCACAAACTGGAGGGCGATGCGGTCTTCGCCTATGTCCCCGAAGCGGTCCTCTCGCGCGGAGAGACCATTCTGGAGCTCATTGAAGCCACCTACATCGCATTCCGTGACAGGCAGACCGACATCCGGCGTTCCACGACCTGCACGTGCCGTGCCTGCCAGAATATCCCCAACCTCGATCTCAAATTTATCCTCCATCATGGGGATTACGTCCTCCAGCAGGTGCGCGGCATCCGCGAGATGGTCGGCTCGGACGTGAACCTGATCCACCGGCTGTCGAAGAACCATGTTACGGAGGCAACCGGCTGGAGAGCTTATCTGATGATCACGGAGGCTTGCCTGGCTCACCTGGATCTGAAGCTCGAGGAGGCTCACGAGCAGGTCGAGTCTTACGAGCACCTGGGAGCGGTGAAAACCCTCAGCATCGACATGCACCGCCGCTACAGGGAGCTCAAGGAAACGCGCCGGATCCTCATTACCGAACAGGACGCCGACGTGCAGTTCGCCGTCGACTTTCCCACGCCTCCGCCCGTGACCTGGGAATGGTTGCAGGACCCGGGCCGCCGCAACCTGTGGAGCGGTGGTGTCCACTGGTATCGCGGCGACCGGCCCAAGGGTCGCGCGGGCAGCGGCGCCAGCAATCACTGCGCCCACGGCAAATCGGTCAGCACGGAGGTCACGCTGGATTGGCGTCCGTTTGAGTATTCCACTGTGGAATCCTACGAGAACGGCAAGAAGACATTCAGTGAGACGTTCCGCCTCGAGCCATTGCCAGACGGCGGCACACATGTCACGAATTTTGCGCGGGTGCATCTGCCGCTCCCGGCGCCCATCCGTCGCATGGTTGCCCGCGCGGTACTGCTCAACAAGTTCAAGTATGACCAGGCGGTGCAAAAAGCTGCCGAGCTGGCGGGAGAGGAATTCAGGCAAAGCAGGCCGGGGAATAGCAGCGGGAATCCCTCCTTGAGCTCTGAATGACCCGACTGGCGCAGGCGCTTTCCATCAGGACGGGTGAAAGCCGGACGGCTTCGCTGGTGATCGGCATTATGCTGTTCACAGCGCTGGGCTCGGCTCTGGGCGGCACCGGGATCGAGGCGCTCTTCTTCGCAAGATTCGGCGTCGAATATCTGCCCTATATGTATCTGGGGCTGGGGGTGACCAGCATGGTCATCTCGTTCGGGACCACGGCAGCTCTGGGGAGCATTCCACGTCGCGTTCTGTATATTGCCATACCCGTCCTGCTGGCAATTGTTCTCCTGCTCGCACGTCTGGCGCTGCTGACCGGGTCAGGATGGTTGTATCCGGCCTTATGGCTGGGGAAAGAAATCCTTAATTCGCTCACGGGCATCATGGTCTGGGGAATTGCCGGGCTGGTCTGCGATACGCGCCAAGCAAAGCGACTGTTTCCGCTTTTTAATGCCAGCCGTATTCTGGGACAGGTGATTGGCGGCTTCGTCACCGGCGCTCTGGTGGGAATCATCGGAGTGGAAAACCTGTTGGTCGTCTGGGCAGCGACCCTGCTGATCGCCTTCTTCTTCAGCCGGGCGCTACTCCCGTTTCAAGCGGCTGCCACACCCGCTCTTCGCTCGAGGACAAAGCCACCGCCGCTGGCACAGGAGATGCAGCGCGGCTTCCAGTATGTGCGAGCATCCGGGCTCATGCGCTGGGTTTCCCTGGCTGCGATCCTCTTCTCCGTGCTCTTCTTTTCGATCGCGCTGCCCTTTTCCCGCGCTGCGACCGAACAGTACGTGAACGAAGAGCGGCTGGCTGCGTTTCTCGGTCTTTTCAATGGGCTGAGCACAGCGGCTGCATTCCTGGCTTCGCTTTTGATCGCCAACCGTCTCTTTGCGCGCATTGGCATCATGGTCTGCATTCTGATCTTGCCACTGATCTATTTCTTTGGGTTTGCCAGCCTCACACTCTTTCCCGTTTTCATCCTCGTGGTCGCGTTCCGCTTTGTGCAAATGCTCTGGCTCTCCGGGATCGCGGACCCAGCTTACCAGGCGATGTTCAATGCGGTGCCGCCGGAACGGCGTGATCAGGTGCGCGCTTTCATCGACGGCGTGCCGTCCCAGGCCGGAACGTTCATTGCAGGCGCGATCCTCATCATCGGGGAACAGACCCTGGCACCGCGCCAGTTGTATTTTGTGGGCTTGACCGCCGCGGCGCTGTGCACCTATGCTATCTACCGCGCCCGGCAGGGCTACAACGAGGCGCTGGTCCAGGCACTGCAAGCGGGTAACCCGCATCTCTTCTACAGTGAAGAGCAACCGTTCGGCGGCTTCCGGCAGGATGCGGTCGCCATCCGCGCGGCGTTGGATGGACTTGCTGATCCTCATCCGGTGATCCGGCGCGTCTCCGCAGAGATCCTGGGACATCTTTCCCTCCCCGAGGCGGAAGAAATGCTCATCGGGGGTCTGGGCGATCCGGACGCGCCGGTGCGCGCTGCCTGTTTGCGCGCCCTCGCGCAGGCAAAGGTGAGCCGTGCGCTGGAGGGAGTCATCCTTTTGCTGAAAGATCCAGACCCGGAGGTCCGTTTTGAGGCGGCAACCGCTCTTCCGATCCTGAGCGGCTCCGCGGATTTGATCTCGGAGAATCTCTCCCCACTGCTAGAGGATCGGGATACGCGCATCAGCACGCGGGTCGCGAGTCTGCTTCTGCGGCTTCCGGCTCCCTACGGGCGACGAGCACACGACCGCCAGATCGTCGAACGATCCAAAGGGTTCCTGCGCTACACGGCCGTAATGGGCGAGCTGACGGAGAGACAGCAGGCGATCATGGCAATGGGAGACTGGGGCGATGCGGAAGCCTTTGGATTTCTGACCAATGAACTACACGACCGGGCGATCCCGGCCGTCATCCGGCGCACCATTCTGACCGCTCTCCCGCAGATCCGGACCGAGCCAGCTCTGCCGTTCCTGGTCGATGCGCTCGGGCATCCGGACGACTCGGTCCGTGCGACGGCGGCGAGCCTGCTCGGAGCGATCGGGCAGCCCGCCCTGGAGCCGGCGTTGACGGCGCTCACGAGTCCAAAACTCGAGGCGGGCGCCTTGCTTGCCTTACAGCAGCTGCCCGTTCCGCCGGAAGAGCCAATCGAAACGTATACGCGGGTAGCCGTCTCTCGTGCGATGGAATACCAGCGCCTGGCGCAGAGCGTTCGGCAAGCCGCCCCTGCCGGGAACGAGGCGATGAACCTACTTGCCGACTCTCTGCAGAAGCGATCGGATGAGTATGGAAGGCGTGCGCTGCGTGCCATTGGCTCCCTGGGAGATCGAGAGACCATGGGCCTCGCAATCGATATATTGGATACACGCAATCCGGCGCAGCGAGCAAATGTGATCGAAGCTCTCGAGTCCCTCCAGCGACGCTGGCGGGCGATCATCGAGCCGCTCATGCGCCTCTGGGAAGAAGAACTGACAACGGCAGCGACTGTGGACTGGCAGCGCCTGTTCAACGACGAGGATCCCTGGGTCCGCGAGTGCGCCCTGTTTGCTGCCCACGCGATCGGAGAAATGAAAATGGAAAATATTGCCACGCTGTCCCTGATGGAACGGATCCTGTTCCTGAGACGGGTCCCGCTCTTTGCAAATCTCTCGCCGGCGGACCTGAAACAGATTGCAGCGATCGCGCAGGAAGAATCCTTCAGTGAAGGCACACAGATCCTCCAGGAGGGCGAGACCGGCGATGTTATGTTCATCATAGTCTCCGGGGAGGTGCGGGTGACTTCGCGGAAGCACGGCAAAGAGGTGGAGCTGGCGAGACGAACGGTGGGCGATAGCGTGGGCGAGATGGCGATCATCAGCCGCGAACCGCGCACGGCCACGCTGACCGCGGTGGGGAACGTCCGCGTGCTCTGCATCGACCAGAAAAGCTTCGAAGCACTCTTGCG
>DAITPI010000072.1:0-13121 GCA_036833655.1 Anaerolineales bacterium
TCTTCCCTTGGGACGCAAAACGACGTCTGTTCACAGGCGAGCGGGCGTACTTCTTCCTCCGGTAAAGTTGCTGATCAGAAGTCATGCTTTCTGCGTGACGTTCGTCCATCACCCCCGAAATCTTAGGATAATTTCAGCCTCATTTAATGGAGGCGGTTAATAATATGTAACCTTCCCCATACACCGGCGTCAAGACAATAGCAGTTCGGAGCACTGTGTAGCTTGATCTTATAGGTTCATACGAAAACAAACTCTAATTTCTGATTAATCATACTAATAAAAGTGAAAGCTGGATCCCCCGATTAACACGTTAATATGGGGAGAATTTGAATTGAATGCGTCCCTGAATGGACATCGAGGCCCCATGAAACAATCAGTCACCCAAATCGTAGACTTCTTCAAAAAACATAAGTATGGCAAACTAACACTCGCCCTTTTAGTGGTTGGGCTCATTGCGACAGCTGTCGTGATCTTCCGGTCGAGACCGGATGACAACTCCATTCCATTAAGTGAAGTAGCAGCAGCTATCTCAGCCGGGGAGGTGGTCAAGATCGAAGATGACCAGGCAACAGGCAACCTCACGATCTATTACAAGGACGAATCGCAAAGCACAACCAGACGCGATAGGACGGCACCTTTCCTTGAACAAATGAAATACCTGGGGGTCCGTGAAAGCCAGATGGCAAAACTGGAATACGAAATGGTCGAGATCAAGACCATGAGCGGCGACAAAGTGGTGAATATCGTGATCAGCGTCGCCATGTTGGGCTTGCTCGGTTTTGCCATGATGCGCCTGAACGGCGGCGCCATGGCAGGCATCCGCAAGAAATACACGGAAGGCGATGTTCCCAGCACAACGTTCAAGGATGTAGCGGGAATCGATGAAAGTCGTGAAGAGCTTATTGATATTGTGACATTCCTTAAGAATAGTGAAAAGTACACGCGTATGGGCGCCCGCATGCCGCGCGGCGTGCTGCTCGTGGGCGATCCGGGAACGGGCAAAACCCTCCTGGCGAAGGCGATTGCCGGCGAGGCGGGCGTGCCCTTCTTCACTACCTCTGGCTCAGAATTTGTCGAGGTATTCGTGGGTGTGGGTGCCAGCCGGGTTCGCTCCCTCTTCAAGAAGGCACGCTCCAAGGCGCCCTGCATTGTATTCATCGATGAGATCGATGCCGCCGGCCGCAAGCGCAATGCCGGCAGTGGCGGTGGTGAGATGGAGCAGGACCAGACCCTCAACCAGCTGCTTGTCGAAATGGATGGATTTGCGGGCTCCGAGGGTGTTGTTGTCCTCGGCGCCACCAACCGTGTGGATGTCCTGGATCCGGCGCTCACCCGTCCCGGTCGCTTTGACCGCCACGTCAACGTCCCCCGCCCCGATGTAAAGGGGCGCCTTTCCATCCTCGAAGTCCACGTCAAGGACCGCCGCCTGGCGCCCGATGTCAACCTGATGGACATCGCGAAATCTACGCCGGGGCTGGTGGGCGCAGACCTCGCCAATATCGTCAATGAGGCTGCCATCCTGGCAGTCCGCGGTGGGCATGAAAGCATCACCGTGCACGATTTCCAGGAAGCCGTAGAAAAGGCGCTGACCGGCAGCGTCCAGCAGAAAAGCCGCGTGATGAAAGATGCCGAGCGCCGCACGATTGCGTATCACGAAGCCGGTCATGCGGTCGTCATGCATCAAACCCCGCACGCTGACCCGGTCTACAAGATCACGATTATCCCGCGCGGGCAGATGGGCGGCTTTACCATGTCGCTGCCCGAACAGGACAGCCTGCTGATGTCCCGCAACCAGATCCTGGCGCGCATCACCGGTCTCATGGGTGGACGCGTCGCCGAGGAGCTCTTTTGCGACGATATCACCAGCGGCGCCGGGCACGATCTGAAAATCGCCACGCAGCTTGCAGAAGAGATGGTCATGCGCCTCGGGATGAGCGACACAGGCCTGCGTGTGTTCAACAAGCCCGAAGGCTACGAGGCGATGGTCGCCCCGCGCACGGGCCAGAAAACCTTCGAGGCGCTCGATCACGCCATCAAACAGATCCTGGACGAGTGCTATTCGGAAGCGAAGCGCATCGTCAATGAAAAGCGCGACGCGCTGGAGCGGGTGACACAAAGCCTGCTGCAGCAGGAAACCCTCAGCCGTGAAGAATTCCTGGCGCTGATGGCATAGAAGCTGAATCCTGATAAAGAACATCCGGGCAGACTGCCGGGATGTTCTATTGTAGTAGGCGCCACACCTGTAAATGTCACAAGGTGAGCTGATCGATCACCGAGCGCACGATCTGAGCACTGCCATGGAGAGCGTTCATCTCCCCTTCGCTCATGTTGGGGAAGAATGTTTTGATGATCCCTTCGCCCCCAAGCAGGTTCGGAAGGGAAACAGTTACATTTTTCACACCGGCAATATCTTCTGTCGGGGTGCAGACCGTCAGTATCGAGCGCTCATCCTGGAGGATAACCTCCACGATGCGAGCGATCGCGCTGCCGATGCCGTAATAGGTCGCGCCCTTGCCCTCAATAATATGATACGCTGCCCGGCGCACCTTCTCGTCGATACCTTCATAATCATCCGGGCAAATCGATATATTCCCCGCAGAACAAAACTCCTCCAGGGGGATCCCGCCCACGGTCACAAGCGACCAGGGAATCACCTCAGAATCGCCGTGCTCGCCCAGCACATAGGCGTGGATGTGCTGGGAGTCGACATTCAGGTGCCGCCCGATCAATGCGCGCAGGCGGGCTGTATCCAGCGTGGTACCTGAGCCGATCACGCGAGTGGAGGAAACAGCAAAGTCCGCAGCATATCGTGTGGCGATATGGGTCATGATATCGACCGGATTGGTCGCAATCAACAGAATGGCCTGTGGCGCGTATTCGAGGACGCTGGGAATGACCTGCTTGAACACCTGTGCATTCCGCTCCAGAAGTTGCAGGCGCGTCTCTCCCGGCTTTTGTCCAACGCCTGCCGATACGATCACAACCTTGCATCCTGCCAGGTCGGCATAATCGCCAGCCGTCACCTCCACTGGATGGGCAAACGGGACCGCATGCAAAATATCGTCTGCCTCCGCCTCGGCTCGCGCTCGGTTCTGATCGACGAGCACAAGTCTGCGCCCTACTCCACGCATGACCAGTGCATACGCCGCAGTCGCACCGACAAACCCACTCCCCACAATCCCTGTTTTCATAAAGTCTCCTTTGTTTAGCGCCTTTCGAAGGTTGTTTACATGTAATGTGATCGCGCAAATCAAACCTCCGCAAGGCTTTTAGCACCTACTCCGCATGCGTTGCCCAGGCCTCCACTTCGACCCTGTACGCGGGACTTGCCAGCCCCGCCACGTAGATCAGTGTGCTGCATGGCTGGTGGCCGTGGAGTTTGGCTGCCGCCAGAGCACGGCGCTTTGACGTATCGATCTCTCCAACGAGATAATAGGTCAGCTTGACGATATCGGTGACCTCCATATCCGCCGCTCGAAGGTTTTGAAAAATGTTCTCCAGGGCAATATCCATTTGCTCGAGCGGATCCTCCGGGATCGTCCCGTCCTTACGCATGCCAACCTGGCCCGAGATAATCAGCAGGCGTTCCTTGCCTGTGATCTCGACTTGATGGACATATCCACCAAGGGGCTGATGAATGCCCTGTGGATTTCGGAATTTCTTCATCGGTACACTCCTTGCGATTAAAGCGAAATCCGAAGCCCTGCGACTTCGGATTTCGCTGTGTATCAGTCTGCCAGATAGACTGAGTCCACAATCCCGACAATGACAGAGATCACCGCGGCATCCGGGTTGCGGAGCGCCTGGCGTGCGCCGTTGCCCTCGCGGTTGACCAGGACCGTGTCGCCGATACCTGCCTGGGTGTTATCGAGCGCGATAAAGTCCTCGTTCGGCTCGGGCTGATCGCCCTCCAGCACCAGCGGCTGGACCACCAGAAGCCGGCGGTTCTTGTAATCTTTATGACTGATCGTGGTTACGATCGTTCCGACAACTTTGCCTAAGACCATATCCTTCCGTTTATGTCCTTGCGAGGAAGCCCCGGGCGCTGACGAAGCAATCTCAAGTAAGCCACAAGCAGTGGTGAGATCAAGTCGCTTCAACTAGGCCTGTTCGGCGCGAAGACGCCAGTCCGCTCAGCGCGATGAATAGTTTATGTAAACTGATTATGGCCCTGCCGCAATGTGTAATCGAAGCCGCCATCGGGCTTGACTTCGAGCTCATCCACGATACCAACCAGCGCCAGGTCGATGGGCACGAACTTCTCGTCAGGCATGGCCAGGGCGGCTTCGCGCGAGCGCACCATCACACACAGGTCGCCGGGACCCGCCTGCACCACATCCGCAGCGACTTGCAGGATACCAACCGGTTCCAGGCGTTTGTTCAACGGCTGGACAACCAGCAGCTTTAGTCCCTCCGTGCCGGGATATTTGATCGTGCAGATCGCCGTGCCTCGGACCCTGCCAAATAGCATCTACCGCTTGTCTCCTAATTAACGAAACACTTCCAATGCGCTTGTCGGCCGAAATTGTAACCATGAGATTAGATAATTATGCGGCACTTTGTAGCCTCTCACTTCAACCCGACGCCCTTGACCACGCGGCTGATAATGGTGTCCAGCAGCTTGCCGTCCACCTGATCGCCCAGCCGCGCAATGACAGCAGAACGGATGCGCTTCTCGATCTCGGCTGGGTTCGCTGGAACCGGCTGAGGTGAGGGCACGTTGGCGGGAGAAGCCGGGGTCACTGCCGGCTTCGCGTGCGCCGTCTGGACCTCGGAGAGATAGGGCCGCACCGGCGCAGCAGGCGGGTTCTCGGCGCGGTCCGAGATCAACTGCAGTCCGAGGCGGTTTGCCTTCTCATACGCCAGCTCGGTCAACACCACATTCTCGGTCAAGCGCAACGAGCGGGTACCGCGCTGGAACAGATCCTCGATATCCTTTTCCGTGTAGAACTCTTTGGGCATTGGAAATCAATCGCCTGATTTTGATTTCTTGGCAGGCGCGCTCCCTTCCGAGCGACCCCCGAAGCTGCCTTTGGATTGCTGTGGCAGGATCATCTCCACATCGGTGTGGGGCCGCGGAATAACGTGCACCGAAGCCAGCTCGCCCACACGCCTGGCGGCCGCCGCGCCGGCATCGGTCGCGGCTTTCACCGCGCCTACATCACCGCGCACCATTACGGTGACAAAGCCGCCGCCCACATATTCGGAGCCGATCAGGACAACATTCGCCGCCTTGACCATCGCGTCGGCAGCTTCGATCGCGCCGACCAGGCCCCTTGTTTCGACCATTCCGAGAGCGATCATTCCAGGATCTATAGGCATGCTGGTTTCCTTTCTTTTCGTTGCCAGGGACTATGACTTGCGAAATACGACTTTGCCATCTACCTCGAGCGAATCGATGACGGACATGATCACTGCATCCACAGGCGTATCCTTTGTGATATTGGTCTGCCGCGCCGAAGAGCCAGCCGCCGTCAGCACCAGGTCGCCAATCCCGGCATCAACGGTATCCACAGCGACATAGGGCTTGCCAGAAGGCACGCCGGTCTCATCGGTCTGGCGCAGGATCAATAATTTCCGCCCGTGGAGTTTCTCGTCCTTGATGGTGGAGACGGTCGTGCCGATAACTTTCGCGATCAACATACGATACTCCTAATAAAGCTTCGGGGCCGGGGAAACCGGTTTTTCCATAACCGAAGGCTGGCCGCTCGGGCCCTGGATGATCTTCACCCCGGCGCTTGCACCGATGCGCGTAGCTCCGGCTTTGATCATGCTGGCAGCATCCTCATAGGTGCGGACTCCGCCCGAGGCTTTGACGCCCATCTCGGGACCGACTGCCTTGCGCATCAGCTCCACGTCATGAACGGTCGCGCCTCCTCCTGCAAATCCCGTGGACGTCTTGACAAAGTCCGCGCCGGCTTCCTTCGAGACCAGGGAAGCAAGGGTCTTCTCCTCATCCGTCAACAGGACCGTCTCGATAATGACTTTCACAATAATCCCGTGAGCATGTGCGGCTTTGACCACGCCGCGGATATCTCGCGCTACGGTATCCATGTCGCGCGCTTTCAACGCACCGATGTTGATCACCATGTCAATTTCGGTCGCGCCCTGACGGATCGCCGTCTCGGTCTCGAAGGCTTTGGCCTCCGAAGAAGTAGCTCCCAGGGGGAACCCGATGACCGTGCAGACCTTGACTGGCGAGCCTTTCAACAGCTCTGCGCAGAGGCTGACCCAGGTCGGGTTGACACAGACCGAGGCAAAACCATATTTCTTGGCTTCAAAACACAGCTGCGCGATCTCCTGCTGGGTGGCATCTGGTTTGAGCAGAGTGTGGTCGATCATCTTGGCGATGTCGAGATTCTGGGGAATGACTCCCAGCGTCGAGGACAACCTCTCCGCCCCGGCATTGATGACGTTGCCCATCTTGTCGTAGCACACGCGTACGCAGAGCTGGTCCGCGCAATCGAACTTGCACTGGTAGGCTTCCGGATGCGCCGCGCGTTGCTCCGCTTCCGCCATCGCTACCAGCACTTCGCGGGTGATGATCTCTACAAGCTGTTCGACGAGTTTTGTGTCGGTTTTCATGAGGCTCCAGCCGCCGTTCTCGGCGACGACGTCGCCTAGAGCATAGGCTACTTTAAGTACTTCTGCTCCACTGATTTTATCTTATCTACGCGCGCGGCGTGGCGCCCGCCGCCAAACTCGGTGGTGAGCCAGGTCTTGACAATCTGCTTCGCCAGGCTGGGGCCGACCAAGCCTGCTCCCAGGGTCAACACATTCGTATCGTTATGCTCGCGGCTGTTGACCGCAGAGGAATAATCATACGCCATCCCGGCGCGTACGCCAGGGACCTTATTCGCCACAATACAGCTGCCGATCCCGGCGCCGTCGATCATGATCCCCCGCCAGGCTTTGCCCGAAGAGACCGCCTGGGCGACGGCGTGGGCAAAGTCAGGATAGTCCACCGCTTCCTTGTTGCTCGTGCCCACATCGTTCACATCGAATCCAAGGTTATTCAGTTCGGGCTTGAGCGCTTCCTTCAGCTCGTAGCCCCCGTGGTCTGCACCGATGGCAACCACTTTTCGGCCCGCAGACTCAGCCTGCTTTGCAGAGGGAGCGCTTCCCTGTTGAGGCGCAGCCTCACCCAATGCCTGACCGACGATGCGTTGTACGATTTCGTGGATCTCTGAGTCGCTGATTTGGCTCATATCGTGTGGTACGTTGGATTATCTTCCGGTTTGAGAATGGCGTCAAGCGGAAAGCGGAGTTGGCTACCTTGCGGCGATCGGCTTGCAGCTCTTATTGCTTCCAGATCACCAGAAGGACCTTATTGACGATCAGGAGCAGAGCGAAGATCCAGGCAAGAGAATTACTCCCGGTCAGGAACAGCGCCAGCACGCCTGAACCAAAGACGAGAGCTTCAAGCCCAAGGAGTGTCAGGCCGTGGAACTGATAAGCCGATTTTGGCGCGCCGAACATGCCCCAGACCATCGCTATCAACACAGGCAAGCCAATACCCAGAAGGATCTTCAGAAGCCATCCCGAGCCGGTCTTGAATCCCCAGTAGCCAACGGCAATTAACACGCAGATTTCGAGCAGGAACCGAACAGCGAGATTAATCCCTTTCAGAATATCCATCGTTAACCCTTCATTCCTTACTTTCTATTCCGGCAATGAACAGGTCGACCAGACGGGAAAAGCTTTCGTCCAGATCCAGGGGCATGCCAAACCCGCCCGAGACCTCCAGGCTTGCGAAGCCATGCACGAGACTGCGTAACGCACGAACCGCATGGATGGCATCTTCTCCCTGCAGCCCAAAGGAAGCCATGGCTGCCAATCCGATCTTGACACTGCGGGCCTCCTCGTGTTGCAGCTCAGGGATGGGATTCTCCTGCATCCCTGACGTCCGCAGGGTCGACAAGTACAGACCGGCACATTCCTTGATGTAAGCTCGGTACGCCTGCATCACAGCCCGGACCAGCTCGGGGCCGCTGCGCCCGATCGCGGCCTCGTTCAAACGATCGGCAAGCTGACGAGCATTCAGAATGGACAAGTCCCGCAGGAGGCCAGGCAAGCCATCTACATGGTTATAGAGAGATGGCGTGCGGATTCCCAGCTTCTCTGCCAGGCGATTGAGAGACAGCGCCTCGCCTCCCTCCGAGTTGAGCAGCTCCGCCGCCGCGTGGACGACCGTCTCTCTGGAGAGATTAGATCGCGGTGACATTCTGCCTCGCCTTTGACTTCTGGGACGCGGAGTGCAAAAAGTTAAGAATCAGGGAACTGGTCGCTTCGGGCATCTCTGCATGAGGATAGTGTCCGGCGTTTTCAATGATCGTGTAGCTGCCACCGACCGCCTCCGCAATTCGCCTGGCTTCGGCTTCCGGATTCTTGAAATCGGGGTCTTTACTGCCCATCAGGACCAGAGCCGGCTGAGTCACTTTCGGCATGCGTTCGCCGGAAGCACGCTTCGAAGCGCGCAACATCGCCATGACCGCCTCGAGACGGCCCGGTTGTTTTACGTTTGCCTCAAGTGCTGTAACATAATTCTCAAAATCTCCGGGCTTATGCGTTGGATACAGGGATGTGTAATACCTCTTCCACATCGCAGGTCCCCAGGGCCGCGCCAGCAGGATGGAGAGCATGGCCACAAGCAGATGGTTCCCGTCTCCATCGACAAATGGGTTAATCATGATCATGCCAAGGATCAGCCCGGGCGCTTCCACCGCAGCCCAGACGGCGGCTCCCCCACCCATAGAGGTCCCGATGATCGTTGCCGGACCACCACCCAGCTCGCGGATGAGGGCGAGGATGTCTTCCCCTACGCCCGCCACCGAGAAATCCTCCCAGTCTGTGCTGGTCTCACCGTGTCCGCGCACATCCAGCACTGCCACACGATAGCCGGCTTCCACAAGCCCGGGGACCAGGAAACGATATTCAGCGCGCACATCGCCAAGGGAAGGCACGCAGATCACCAAGGGTCCTTCGCCTGCTACTTCGTAAGCGATTATTCCATTTTTGTGATTTAGATACCGAACAGACATAGCTCTCTCCTTAACTAATTATATTAGCATTTTAACTAATATAATTAGTTTTGTCAAGAGGTGTTTGACAACAGGCTCCGCTTTGTTGAAGCTTGCAAGTCTGAGAGATTAGACTACGCTGCGTTGCGCGCGTAGCCCAGATAGTTCGTAGAGAGATCGGGATCCAGCTTGAGCTCGAGCCGGCGCCCCAGCTCAGCGAATGTGATCCGGCCCCGTTTACGCTGGGCGACGTTCCAGAGCGTGGTTAGCGGATTCTGTCCAATCCGGCTGCCCTGCATGTCTTCCAAAACTAATCCATGGGTCTGCAGGGCGGCGACGATTTCCTCCGGTTTGATGAACATTTCCCAAACATGGGTGTCCGGCGGCATCAGCTTCGTAAGCGGCGATACCTGCAAGCCGTAGATCATCAGGGCCTTGCTTTTCGCGGTGCGATTGATCGTATCGAAGAAAAACAGTCCGCCCGGCTTCAGCACGCGCACTGCCTCTGCAATGACTTGCCTCCAGGCGGCAATATGCTCCAACACGTCGCAACAGCTTACGGCGTGGAAGCTATCGCCTTCGAACGACAGGCTCGTCCCCGAGCCAACCCGGTAATCAATGGCGAGACCACGCTCGGCCGCGTGCGCCCGCGCCACCTCGATCGATCGCGGAGAGGTATCGATTCCGGTGACGCGGCAGCCGAGGGCGGCAAACTCCTCCGCCAGCACGCCCCCTCCGGTGCCGATGTCCAGCAGGCGGACGTCGCTTAAGTCCGGACCGAAGTGTCTGAGAAGAGCATCCCGGAAGTAGGGATAACGCCAGGGGTTCACCATCGCTTTCAGCAAGTGCAAGAATTCATTCTCATCCCACCACGTCTGCGCGAACTCATCATAGATCTGGTTATTGATATCTACCATAAAGGAGCTCTCCTCAAAGCAGGCATTATACAGCGGTTGGGCATACGCTATAATCTGGCAAACAAAAAGGATTAGAATGCCAGCTCGAATTTCTCCTCCAACTGCGGATGAATACGCTCCCTTCTACGCGGATTACATCCAGCGCGCCGCAAAACGCGCGAACGTCCTGACAGCCCTTGCCGATCAGCTTCAGGAGCTTCCCGCCGCGCTGGATCGGCTTTCGGATGCGCAGGCGCATTTCAAACCCGGTCCCGGCGAATGGTCCATCAAGGAGGTCATGGGGCATATCAACGATGTGGAGCGCGTGTTCTCGTACCGCTTATTGCGCATCTCACGCGGGGATGCCACTCCGCTGCCCGGGTTCGAGCAAGAGGACTATGTCCGCGCCGCGGGCTTCGATCGTTATCCTCTGGGCGATCTCCTGAAGGAATTCGAGCTCCTGCGTCGCGCAAATCTCATTGCAATGGAGGGTATGGCGGAGGAGGCAGTCGATTGTCGTGGCACGGCGAGCGGGTACACGGTTAGCGCCAGGGCATTGATCTACATGCTCGTCGGTCACGTGGATCATCACCTGGCAAGCCTGCAAGAGAAGTATCTGCCGGCCGCAGTCACCCTCTGAAGCAACCATAGGCTGAATATTCAGGCAATCCCCGGGGAGATCAACAGGGATCTGGTGCCGGAGTTCGAAAAGAAGCCGCGTGCCCATCATGCCGGGCAGGATAAGGAGTGGCCGCTCCGGTATCGCCTCGTTTTGAAACTGAAATGATTCCTGCCTTGACGGGAAAAGAAGGGCGGGAGTATAACCGCCAGGAGGTTCGAATGAACACAAATGCTATCCAAAAACGAAAGGAGGTGACCGCCTTGGACGCCGATGTGCCCTTATTGCGCCCATCCTTGATTCGATATAACGTATCCGAGTTGCGAATGTTCAAACAAAAAGCAGACGGCGACCTGTGGCGTCATCTCTTGTCCGGCGCGATATGATGGTCTAGAAGTCCGGCTGCCTGTGCACACGCTGCTTCGCAGTGTGCTTCGCTTGTGAACACTCGCCACCTTCGGAGAACCCCAAGGTGGCTTTTATTTTCACAAGGAGGTGTACTCATGAATGCATTGACTATTTTTGATCTCGAAGCTCTCATTGAATCGCGTGATTTCGCGACCCTGCGCAATGAGACCCGCAACTGGCCTGCAGGCGATCTGGCAGATTTGATGGAACCGCTGCCCGCCGAGAAGGCAGCGGTGGTCTTCCGCCTGCTGCCGCGCGACCAGGCTGCCCAGATCTTCTCGCATCTTCCAACCGAGCGCCAGCAGGAATTGTTGAAGGCGATGGCTCACGAGGAAGTTGTCAACATCCTGAACGAGATGTCAGACGACGACCGCACCGAGCTCTTGGAGGAGCTTCCCGCGCAGGTCACCCAGAAGCTCTTGAACTCACTCTCCCCGGAAGAGCGACGGCGCGCCTCGCAATTGCTGGGATATGCGGAGAACAGTGTGGGGCGCCTGATGACGCCGCACTTCGTGCGCGTCCGCTCCCATTGGACCGTTGCCCACGCCCTCGATCATATCCGCCGCTACGGCATGGATAGCGAGACCATGAGCATGGTCTACGTAATCGATGAGAACGGCAAGCTGATCGACGACCTGCGGATCCGGCAGTTCCTGCTGGCTTCTCCGGAAACGCGCATCTCCGATCTGATGGATTCCCGATTTATCGCCCTCAAAGCCACGGACGATCAGGAAGTGGCAGTGGAAGCGTTCAAAGAAGCGGACTTGATTGCCCTGCCTGTTACCGATAGCGAGGGAATCCTGATCGGGATTGTGACAGGGGACGACATCCTGGACGTGGCTGAAGAGGAAGCCACGGAAGACATTCAGAAGATCGGCGGTTCCGAAGCCCTCGACGAGCCCTACATGGAGATCAGGATCCCCACGATGGTGCGCAAGCGCGCCACCTGGCTGATCGTACTGTTCCTGAGCGAGATGTTGACTGCGACCGCCATGGGCAGGTTCGAGAACGAGATTGCCAAGGCGGTCGTGCTCTCAATCTTCGTACCGCTGGTCATATCGAGCGGAGGCAACTCCGGCTCACAGGCTTCGACGCTCATCATCCGGGCAATGGCGCTGGGCGAGGTCACATTGCGAGACTGGTGGCGAGTCATGCGCCGCGAGATCCTGTCGGGATTGTCCCTCGGGGCGATCCTCGGAACGATTGGCTTCATCCGGATCACCCTTTGGGCGTTTCTGTTCCATGCCTATGGCGAGCACTGGTTCCTGATCGCCGTCACGGTCGGGCTGGCCCTGGTCGGTATCGTCCTGTGGGGATCGCTGTCCGGTTCGATGCTGCCATTTCTTCTGCGGCGGATCGGGCTGGACCCGGCAACCTCGTCTGCTCCGTTCGTCGCAACGCTCGTGGATGTTTCCGGCCTGATCATCTACTTCACGGTTGCCGCTATCATCCTGAGAGGAACACTGCTTTGAACAAGCACACCCCTGAGTTCCTCGGGGGTGTCTTTTTCATTTCGAAGGGTAGATAATCGGGGTAAACTTGGGGCAAGGTTTGAGCTCTGATTATTTCCGGGAGATCCATGATGAACGAGAAGTATTTTATTGAGCCTTTTGTAGACACCGGACTCGGCAACTCGGCGTATTTGATCGGTTCGCACGAGACCCATCAGGGAGCATTGATCGACCCCTTGCGCGACGTGGATCGTTACCTGCACGCCGCCTCCGAACACAGCGTCCAGGTGACGCACGTGCTCGACACTCACCTGCACGCGGACTTCGTTTCCGGCAACCGCGAGATCGCCCACCAGACCGGTGCGCAGATCGGCGCGAGCGCAGAGGCCAGGCTGGGGTTCGACCACCAGCCGCTCGGCGAAGAGAGCGTGATCGATCTGGGAGCATTCCAGGTCCGCGTGATGACCACGCCGGGGCACACGCCTGAGCACATCTCGTTCCTCATCGTCGATCCGGAGGCGAAAACCCCTTCTGCCCTCTTCAGCGGTGGCGCCCTGATCGTGGGCGGCGCAGCGCGCACGGACCTGCTCAGCCCCGAGCAAACACAGCCACTGGCGCGCCAGCTCTATCACACCATCCACGACAAATTGCTAAAGCTGCCTGATGAATTAGCGGTCTTCCCCACGCACGGCGCGGGCTCTTTTTGCGTGGCACCCGTCTCCCCTGA